>JAICSR010000490.1 GCA_025936795.1 Ktedonobacterales bacterium
AGCACTTCGTTGATGCGCTTGGCCGAGGCGGCGGCGCGCGGCAGGAAGATGAACATCATCGAGAGCATCAGGAAGGCGAAGAGGATTTGCACGGCGTACTGCAAGAACGCGATCAGCGCACCGACCTGCATCTCCCCAGAGTTGATCAGACCACTGCCAAACCAGAAGATGGCCACAGTGGTGAGGTTGAGTATCAGCATCATGAACGGGAAGAGGATCGCCGTCAGCCGATAGACCGAGATGGAGGTGTTGGTCAGGTCGAGATTGGCCAGATCGAAGCGCCGCTCCTCATGTGGCTCGCGGCCAAACGCGCGGATAACGCGCACACCAGTCAGTCCCTCATCCAGCACGAGGTTGACTTTGTCAATCTTCGCCTGCATGATCTGGAACAGCGGAATCGCCTTGGTCATCACCAGCAGAATGACGATCACCAGCACAGGGATCGCTATGGCGAGCGTCCAGGTGAGGGTGGCGTCTTGCTGGATGGCGAGGATGATGCCGCCAATCGCCATCATCGGCGCGCTGACCAGCATGCTCAGCATGATCAGCAGCACGGTCTGCACCTGGTTGGTGTCATTGGTGGTGCGGGTAATCATCGAAGCCGTGCCGACCTGGTCGAACTCATGCAGTGAGAACTTGCCGACATGAGTGAACAGCCGGGCGCGGATGTCGCGTCCAAAGCCGACGGCCACGCGCGCGGCGAAGAACGCCGAGCCAATCGCGGCGATGGCGCCGCCGAACGTGACGAGCAGCATGATCCCGCCTTCGCGCAGGATGTAGTTCTGATCGTTCTTGACGATGCCGTTGTTGATGATGTCCGCCAGCAGCGTCGGCAGGTAGAGATTCGCCATGCTCTGCAGGAAGACAAACGCGAACACCAGCAAGATCAAGCCAATGTAGCGTCGGAGGAAGCGGAATAACCGGATCATAGGTGGGCGCCTCCACAAAGGAAGCCCAATGTTGGCGTGGCGCGAACATTGGGAACAGGTCTGGCGGGTCATCATCGTCTGGCCAGACGATAGCGCGACTAACTCGCGTCGCTCGTTGGGCGCTCGCCGCGTTCAGCGGCGATGCCCTTGAAAAAGAAGCGGCTCAGGTGCGCCGCAATCTGGTCGCTGGTGAAACCATTCTCATCTTCGAGTTGATGGCGGCTATGCGGGTTGCCCAGGCTTATCAGCAGGGAGGCGATCATTGAGGTTGGCAGCGTCGGGTCAAAGTCGCCAGCGGCCTTGCCCTCGTCAATCACCGCCGCGAGCCGTCGTCGTGGCGCATCCCACTTCTGGCGCATCTCGGCGCGCAGTTCCGCCATACGGCTCAAGATGGCGGGATTCTGCATCATCGGCAGGAAGGTCTGATAGCCCTGGTGCGACATGCTGGAGGTGAATAGCTCAATCACCGCCTGCAATTTCTCACGCGGCGTCGCGGCGCTCGCGAGCGCATCGTCGAGCGCTTGAAGATAGTAGTTGAAACCCTGCTTGAGCAGCGCAACCACCAGATCGTCTTTGCTCGCAAAATGCAGATAGATGGTCCCCTTCGCGATGCCCACGCGTGCGGCGATGTCTTCGAGGGACATATCGTGATAGCCACGCTCGGCGAGCAAGTCCGAGGCGGCGCTGAGAATCAATCGCTCCCGCTCCTGGCGCTGACGCTCTTTGAGCGAGGGCGTATCGGACAACACGCTCATCTGCTCCTCACCTCATCCGATTGCGCAGTCCGAACTCGCTATTTGTGATTTGACCGCACAGTCATAATTTTATCAGCAGAGTCAAATGGCTGTCAAGAGCGGCGATGCATTGGTCACGGCGTCATGCCTACGCCAGCCGTTGGAAGCGCTCGCGCTCGATGCGCTCAGCGTGGGCTAGCTCACTGGGCAGCCAGTCGCTGGGGATGAGCGCGACGTGGTGGCGGCGGATCAGCGTACGCTCGAAGGCGGTGATGACGGCGCAGGCGTCATACTGGCTGCTAGTAGCCTCAGTCGCTTCGTCGAGTCCAGCGGCGGCGTGAGCCAGGCGCGTGGTCAGTGCGGCGCGCCCGGCAGGATCGAGCGCCAGCAGGTCCGCCAGCGCGGCGGAATCGAGGCGCAGATAGACGCCCGTCTGGTAGAGCGCGCCGTGGCGGCGGCGCGTCTGGCAGAGGCCCACCAGCTTGCGCGGCGGATTGGCGCCGATGACGACCTCCCAGGGCGAGAGGGTTCCATAGCAGGCCAATCGCAGGGAGTCATCGCGCGCGAGCGGTGGGAGTGCGCGCACCTCCTCGGTGGGCAGCGCGCGAGCGTCGGCGGCGCCCAGGTCGCGTAGCGCCTCGGCCCAGAGCGCTCCAATCCACTCGTAGGCGCGCACGACATCGCCGGTCGCCAGCGGGTGCGTGTGCGGCAGGACGAGATCGAGGCTGACCAGCGCGGCGTCCACCAGCACAGCCGCGCCGCCGGAGGGACGCTTGTAGAGTGCGACATTGTGCGCCGCCAGCGCCTCGGCGTCGGCGACGGTGAACGGCTGCCCATTGCCCAGCACGAGCGCCTGCTCGCAGGGGAGATACCAGCGCAGCGCGGGCGCATTGGCCTCATCGAGCGCGGCCAGCATGCCCTCGCTCAGGGCAAGCTGCCGTCCCATCGGCGCAGCGGAGAAGGGCAGCAGGCGCCAGGGGTCGCTGGCATTGGGTTCGAGTGGCTGAGGTGACATAGGCGCAGTGTACAACAGCGGCGAGCTGAG
>JAICSR010000176.1 GCA_025936795.1 Ktedonobacterales bacterium
CTGGCTGATGGCGAGGTTGGTGGCCACCCGATAGAGCCAGGCCTCCGGTCGGTCGTAGCCGCTGAGCGTCTCAAATCGCTGCCACGCGCGAAAGAACGCTTCTTGCGCCAGTTCGACCGCCAGCTCGTGGGATGGCAGCAGCCGACGCAGGTAGCCGTAGAGCGGCTGTTCGTGGCGCGCATAGAATTCATCGAATGTGACGGCGCGGGCCGATGCGTCGCTCGGCTCATCGTCCTGTTCGCCGTGCACCGTGGCAGCCTGGCTATCGCGCAGCTCTTGGACGCCGGAGCGCTGCACGTGTGGCGTGGCATCGGCCACACGCGGCGCAGGCTCACGCCTCGCAGTGGCAAGCGCTCCCTGGCGTCCAAGCCAACCGACGCGCGCGAGCAAGCGCCAGGGGCTGACCCCGCTCCCAGACAGCGCGCCTCGCTGCGGCGCCAGACCGCCAATCACCTGCATATGCGCGTCACACTCCTTCCGCTCACACCGGATGCAGCGCCGCATGTCCGCAAAGCCAGACGGCTGCGCTTGCCCGATAGCCCAGACACGCACGAACTACGCTCACTGTGACAACGAATTAGGGCGCGCACCCTCCCCTGGCCCCTCCCCCGCTGCGGCGGGAGAGGGGAATCCGCTCCCCCTCGCCCTCTGGGAGAGGGGTTGGGGGTGAGGGTTCACGCGGCGCCGACCGCGCTACTCGCTTCCTATCTGGCGCCGGGTTTGCAACGTGTGAGAAGCTAAGAGTGTCAGCGCCAGTGGTCAGACGGCTGGTCTGCGTTTGTCCGCTGGTGTGTCACGCCATGTGTGCATGCGTCGAACTGTTGTCCCTGGGGCGCCATCCTTGCGCCAGGCTGACATCACAGGTCTCCTCATGGGAGAGGAACGCCGCCAATGGACTCCCTCGATTCCCTTGATTCTCGTAATGCTTCTGATTCCCTGGAACGTGAGGCTGCGGCGCCTGTGGCGGCGGCCATCATCGAGGAAGAGCGCGGGCCGTTGACCTTGCGCCGCCAGCTCTCGCTGAGCGCGCTCTGGCTGGGCATCAACGCCATCTCCTCCGCGCTGCTGCCGATTGTGCTGCCCATCCAGATCCTGCTCTTTGTCTCGCCGGGTACGGTGGGCGATGCGCAACAGGCGGAATATCTCGGTACGATCTCCGCGCTGGGAGCCATCGTCGCGCTGGTGGTTCCTCCGCTGGTGGGCGCGCTCTCAGATCGCACGACCCTGCGCTTTGGTCGGCGCCGACCCTACATCCTCGTCGGCGTGGCGATCTCTCTCGTCGGCGCATGGGCGCTCGCCCGCGCCAACGATCTGAATACGCTGACCGTCACCTTCCTGATCCTCCAACTCGGCTTCAATTTCACGGTGGGCGCCTACGAGGGACTGCTGCCCGATCTCACGCCTGAGCATCAGCGCGGCGCGGCCTCTGGCTACCTGGGGTTGATGACGATTCTGGGCAATGTCGGCAGCCTGGCGCTGGCGGGCGCCCTGCTGGCGGGTGTCACCCTCGACAGCGCATCCAGCGTGAGCGGGCGCGCGACCATCATCCACGGCTCTGCGCTGTTCTACTTCATTACGGCGCTCGTGATGGCGGTGACGACCATTATCACCGTCGTGTGGACCCGCGAATCCCCATTGAAGGCTGCCGCAGCGCCTGTACGCCGCGCCAAGCGGCAGGACGCTGGCCGACTGGGGCATGGGTTGCAGTCGCTGCGCACGCTCTGGCTGGAGCCGTGGAAGAGCCACAACTTCACCTGGGTCTTCCTCACGCGGGCATTCGTGATGCTGGGCCTGACACTGTTCCTGACCTTCATCGAGTATTACTTTGCCAACGTCGTCCACGTCACGAATTTTGTCAGCGCGACGGCGGTAGTGGCCGGGCTGGCGCTGGTGGGCGCTGTGCTGAGCGCCCTGACGCTTGGCATGCTCTCTGACCACATGAACCGTGCGCTGCTCGTCGGCGTCTCCACCACATTGATGGCCCTGCCAGCCGCCGCGTTTGTCGTCTTGCCGGGGCGCATCCCCTTGTGGCCGCTGGGAGTCGTCTTCGGCCTGGGCTACGGCGCCTATACCAGTGTGGACTGGGCGCTGGCGGTGGATGCGCTGCCTGTGCAGGCCAACGCCGGCAAAGACCTCGGCATCTGGAGCGCCGCCTCGACGCTGCCCGCCATCCTTGCGCCTGCCCTGGGCGGCGCCGTGATCGCGCTCACAGATCAGGTCTACAACCAGACAGCGCTCGGCTATCAGGCGATCTTTGCGCTCGCGGCGATCTTTCTGGCGCTCGGCGCCGTCTGCGTCTCATTCATCCGCAATGATCAGCCCACACGCCCAGCTACCCAGCCGGATGCCCAGCCGGATGCCCAGCCGGATGTGCCGCCCAATGCTCCGTCGGCGCCGCCACGTCGGCGGCCTGGCGCTGGCTGGCGGTTGGCGGCTGGTTCGCGCGGCGGGCGAGCGCGTGGTTTCCTGCGCTTCTGGCCCATCTGGGAGCGCATCCATGGCCTGTTCTTCCCGTCTCAGGCGATTCCGAACGCGCCGCACGGCCTGCTGCATATCCATCTGGGACGCTATCACGGCCAACCCATCACGCTGCCAGATGGGACACAGGTACGTCGTGGCGCATGGATCACCGAGCTCCACTTCGATAATCAGCGCATGAGCGCGGCGGCGCGCACGGCTGGCGCATTCGAGTTCACGCGCATGATCGCCGAGGACATGCAGGCGCTGGCGGCATGGGCCAGCGCGCCCGGACCAGTGGCGCGGCCGGTCGCCGTCCTGGGCATCACGCTGATCGGACGGGCGGCGCCCCGGCTAGGCTTCACCGTGCGCGAGCGCCCTGTGACGATCAAGACGCGGCTGGACCGCTTCTTCATGGATGGTCTGATGGCGATTTACAACCCTGACGGCGTGCGTCGGCTGCGGCGCGGAACGACCTACGCTACCTACCCCATGGAGGTCTGGATGTCGCGCGCGGAACTGCTGCGCCGCTACGGCCCGCACGCACAGCAGGCGCAGCCGTGAAACGCCGCCGAACGCGCTCTGCATGAGGGACGGGCAGGCGCATCGGGAGGCATACCAACGTTACTCTGATGCTGGGCGCTCGTCTCAATTCAGCGGATAGGAATCGCTCTGACATCGCGTGGGCGTCGCATGGATTGAGCAATCGCAGAGGATCGCTGGGCCTGGGCGCGGGGGAGGACACCGATGATCGAGACGAAACCAGCGGCAGACGCTGAGACGCCGAGTGAGCAGCCTCAGCGCGGCAAACGACACGCCCAGCGCAGCGCGGCCTCGGCCCCTGGGCGCAAGCGTAGTGGGTGGCGGCGGCGGCTGGGCGTCATGTCCGCCGTCATTTTCGCGCTGCTGGTCGTCACGCTGGTCGTCTCGATCTTCGCGCCAGTGACGCCCGCGCCCGCGAACTTCTTTGTCACGGCGGCGCCACAGCCACTCGCCAACGAGCGCGCCGCCAACGCACACGCCGCGACCCTGGCGCTGACACTACGCCAGCAGGCCGAGGTCCAGTATATCAACGCGATGATCGCGCACATGTCGCTCAGCGATGAGATTGGCCAGATGGTCATGATTGGCTTCGCTGAGACGCAGATGGACGATGCGCTAGCCTATCAGATTCAGCAGTTGCACGTTGGCTCGGCGATCATCTACGCCTTCAATATCAACAATGGGCCGCAGGTGCAGAAGCTCATCAGCGGCATGCAGGCCGATGCGACTGTGCCGCTGCTGATCGCCACTGATCAGGAGGGCGGCGAGGTGAATCGCCTCCAGTCGGTGATTGGGCTGACCCCCAGCGCCGCGATGGTCGGCGCGACCAATAACCCCGCCCTGGCGAAGCAGCGCGGCCAGCAAGACGCGGCGGCGCTGGCGCAATTGGGCATCAATCTCAACCTCGCGCCGGTCGTGGATGTGCTGCAAACGTCGGGCGGCGATGTCCAGAGTCGGTCGTTTGGTTCTACACCCGCGAAGGTGACGACGATGGCGGGCGCCTATCTCACTGGCCTGCAACAGAGCGGGCAGGTCATTGGCACGCTGAAGCACTTCCCTGGCCTGGGCGATGTGCCGGTGGACCCGCACGAGCAACTCTACACGCTCAACCGCAGCAAGGCCGACCTGGAGCGCATTGACTGGGCGCCGTACCGCGCGCTACTGGCGACAGGCCAGGTGCATGCGATCATGTCCACGCATGTCGTCCTCGGCGCGATTGACCCCACCCGCCCGGCCTCGCTCTCGAAGCCAGTGCTGACGGGCATCCTGCGCGACGAGTTGGGCTTCAACGGTGTCATCATCACCGATGGCATCTACATGCACTCGCTGGAGAACTACAGCCTCGACCAGATCGCGCTCTATGCCGTAGAGGCGGGCAACGACATCATCTGCAGCACCTACTCCATCGAGAGCAGCGAAGAGGTCATCGCGGCGCTGAAGAACGCCGTGCAGAGCGGAACGATGCCCAAGTCGCGCATTGACGACTCCGTGCGGCGCATCCTGCTGCTGAAGCTGCAACTCGGCCTGCTGCCCGCGCCGAACTTTGGCCTGCCTGGCGGGAAATGAGCGCCCCCTCACCCCCAGCCCCTCTCCCAGAGGGCGAGGGGAGCCAGGTTACGCCCAGCGTGGCAGCCTCATGCGCACGCTGTAGACCCGTAGGCATGGCCCTCGGCGATCAAGGTGCGCCAGTAGACGGAGCCATCCGCGTCAGAGAGCGCCCACACGAACGGATACAACACCCCGCCCTCGCAGAAGCTCCAGCGTCCAGGAGGGGTACGGATCGAAAGCCCAATAAATAGCGTGTCTGGGGACGCCGTCCAATCGGGATTCCACATCCCGCCCGACTCCGCAAGGCGCCAGCGCTCGTTCCCGGTCGAGGCGTCCAGCGCGACGAGGCCAATATCGCCTCCCAGAATGTAGACCACGCCGTTCTTCCAGTGCAGCCCTACGTCCACCTGAGATGGCGCATGGGACGTCCACCGCGTCACTCCGGTCGTCGCGTCAATTGCGTACATCATCGATTGCTGTGGATACGTATTCCCGGTGTACGCCACGAAGTACAGCGTGTTGGCGTTGGCGATTGGCGGAGGCCCATCCACCCGCACTGCGACACCCGCAGCGCCGACTGTCTGACCCAACATCCAGAGCGTCTTCCCCGATGCCACGTCGAGCGCGATCAGCGCGGTCTGCGTCCCAACCATGACACCGCCAGAGCCGGTCAACCCCAGGATACCGTTCGTTGGATCAGTGGCCACGCGCCACAACAGCTTGCCATCCGTGAGGCTCAGCGCCTCGATCTGCTGCGCCTGTTTCGCAGCATCATAGGTGGCGACATAGGCCGCGCGCTCGTCGGCGACCACGTCGCTCTCAGTGGCGTTTGGCCCTTGTTGAATCGTTGCAACCCAGGTGGGCTGCCCGGTGGCTGCGTCCACCGCCACGAGTTGCATGTGACCCGC
The DNA here is from genome assembly GCA_025936795.1 of Ktedonobacterales bacterium. Taxonomy (GTDB): domain Bacteria; phylum Chloroflexota; class Ktedonobacteria; order Ktedonobacterales; family JADMIN01; genus JAKAIY01. The sequence goes on from JAICSR010000176.1 coordinate 5,457, forward strand.
AACGCCGTCTTGCTGAAACAGCGATGACTCGAAGAGAATCGCGCTCGGTGTGACCACGGGATTGCTATAGCGCGATGGCATGCTAGCCGGAGAGGTATCTTGCCACATGACGGCCCCATCGCTGGCCCGTAGCGCCGTGAAGCGCATGATCGGCAGCAGCACGGGCGGAGAGCGTTGCGCGGTCAAGACATAGAGGGGCGATGACGCCGCGCCGGTCGCGTCCAGAGGCAGCATCGTTTGCAGCAACGTCTGGCTTCCGCCGCCGATACCGCCCTCCAGCGTGCGCCGCCAGAGCGTCGCGCCATCGCTCGCACGCAATGCCACCATATTGCACGCGCTCGAACCTACCTTGCTCGTCTCGACGATCACATCCATCGGCCCGCGCGCCCTGATGATGACCAGCTCTCCAGCAAACACCTTCGACCAGCGGATTGCTCCGGTGCGCGCGTTGAGGGCAACGAGCGTATCGCTCGTCGCTTTGGTATCGGTCACGCCGTAGACGACCAGCCCGTCGGCGACTGGCGCAGCGCGATTGGCCACATTCGCGGGCGCTGGTGGGTTGCGTGTGAGCGTCTGCACGGCGCTGATGAGCAGCGGGGTCGCGCCAACCAGGAGCAGCGCTCCAGCCAGCAGAACCGACAGGACGACGCGCAGGCCCGTGCGTCGTCGTCGCGTCATAAGCGTCGCCACCACCAGCGTGATCGCTCCGAGCGCGCACACCAGCGCCAGCGCGATGCGCCACAGGTTCCCCGATATCATCAGCGCTACCCTTCCCGACCACGCAGCCTGACGCAGACCCTCCCCTCCGAAGAGCGCGCCGCGCATCCATCCAGCGATTACTCGATATACGTTCATCGCGCCGCTGAGTTCACACTGCGCCCTTGCCGCGCCGATGGTCCCGGTGAACAGGTGTGCGGCACGGCGCCAGCGCATCGTGGGCAAGGCGCGAAGTGCGCGCAGCCAGAGGGGCCAGCCAGTTTGACGTTGCACGGCGCAGGCGTCTAGACTGGAAGCGCGACTACACAAGCGCCCGTCCGTTGCGCATAGCGAGCGGGCGTAGCGACCAAGGAACACCTGCCTATGAGACAGCAGACCGGCATCGTGCGAGCGCCGCGCGTCATCAGGAATCATCCACTGCGCGCGGCGCTCTCGTGGGGAACGTATCTCACGCTCTCGACCCTCGTGATGGTGGCCGCGCTCTTTCAGATGTCGCGGGTGAGTGTGGCGCAGGCGACGCAGTCCTCCGCCTCGGTGAGCGCATTGGCGGCGGACTCTGCCAGCGCCGCCAATGCCGCCAGCGACGCCCCAGCGGTGGCGGCCAACGCGGCCTTCCTCTTTGATGCGAATAGCGGGCTGGTGCTCTACTCGAAGAACGCCGATGTCGAGCTACCGCAGGCCAGTTGCACCAAAATCATGACGGCGCTCGTCGCGGTGGAGCGTGGCAAGCTCGATCAGATGATTACCGTGGGAGCGGACGCGCACGCGCTGGTTGGCCCCGATAGCAGCTACATGGGGCTGGGCACGGGCGAGAAGCTGACGCTGCGTGATCTGCTCTATGGCCTCGTGCTGCCATCGGGCAACGACGCGGCGGTGGCCATCGCCGATGGCATCGCCGGAAGCGTGCCAGCCTTCGTCGCGCTGATGAATCAGCGGGCGCAGCAGCTTGGCCTGACGCACACGCACTTCGTGAATCCGCATGGGCTGGATGCGCCGGGCCACTACACCTCCGCGCGCGATCTGGCGGCGCTGGCGGCCGTCGCCATGCGCAATCCGACCATCGAGAAGGTCACTTCGACCTTCACCTATGAGATTCCCGCCACCGCGACGCACACAGCGTATCATCTGATGACCGGCGATGATCTGCTGGCGGGCGCACGCTCGCCCTACCCCGGCGCGATTGGCGTCAAGCCAGGCTACACGGGGCCAGCGGGCTTCACACAGGCGTTCGCTGCCGTGCGCTACGGTCACCTGATCGTCGGCGCGGTGCTGCACGACCCCTCGTGGCAGGTGCGCATCGTAGACATGCGGGCGCTGCTCGATTGGGGCTTCGAGCACGATGGCGTCTCGCCGCCGCCGCCGCCAACGCCCTACACGATTCCCGCCGCCAGCCTGTATCAATAGCTCGGCTCGTTCAGCGGGCCACTCAACGGGAGGTCACGATGTTTCCCATTGCGCATGGCTGGCTGCTCGCGCAAGTGACTTCTGAGCCGACGCCCGCCAGCTTTCTCGGCTGTGTCTGGCCCGATATGCTCTTTGGCAGCCCGCTGACGCATCCGCAGTCGCACAAATCCGGCGCGGCGCTGCTGGCGTTCGCGCGCAGCCTGCCCGCTAGCGTGGAGCGCGACGAGTTCACCGCCTTCGTGCGCGGCGTCATCACGCATGGCTCCGAGCCGCACGGCTTTGACTGGTTCAGCGACGAGGCCTATGGCGCGAGTGGCGCCCAGGCGAAGGGTTTCGCCTTCCAGCAGGGGGCGCCGCTGGCGA
>JAICSR010000333.1 GCA_025936795.1 Ktedonobacterales bacterium
AACGCCAGCATGAACTGATGTCGTCGCTCCGCCATCTCACGGGCGTAGTTGGTATTCAGACGATCTTTGAGCAGCAACAGCTTCTCATAGAAATGGTTGATGGTCGGCGCGGGCTGCGCGCGATACTGCTCGGCGCTCATACGCTCGCGTGGGGGCTGCTCTGGATCGTACATCGCGCGCCCCTTCGCGCCGCCAAAGGCGAACGCGCGCGCCACGCCCACCGCGCCGATGGCGTCGAGCCGGTCGGCGTCCTGCACGATCTGGCCCTCCAGCGTGGTCATGGCGGGGCGCTCGCCACCCGCGAACGACATCGTGGCGATGATCTCCATCACCCGCGCGGTGGTCGTGGCGTCGCTGCCGTGCGCCTGAAGCCAGGCGCGCACCGTCGCCAGCCCGGTCGCCTCGTCGCCCGCGATCTTGTAGTCCGCGACATCGTGCAGCAGCGCCGCCAGGTCGCAGATGAATGGGTCGGCCCCCTCAGCGGCGGCGATGGTTCGCGCGACGCGGCGCACCCGCTCGACATGGCTCCAGTCGTGGCCACTGCTATCGTGCGCCAGCGCCTCCCTGGCGAATGCCTCCGCCGCGCTGAGCAGCCGCTCGCGCTGGGGCGTCAACCCTGATTCATCGCTTGCATCGGTCGTCATGCCATCTCCGCCTGTTTCTCGGCCATCAGCGCCTCGGCGCGCCGCACTTCAGCAGGCGTGGGCGCATCGGGCGTCAGGGTCACGTTGAGCGCCTGCGCGAAGCCGCGCGCCATCGCATCCGCCGCCTCGGCAAAGGAGATGGCGCGACCAGCGACCCCGCTGAGTATCGCCGCGCGCTCCCGCAAGTGGCTCGCCAGCGTCGCGCGCTGCATGGCATCGGCGAAGGTGAGATAGCGCGTCACGCGCGCGATGTCGCCGACCAGCGGCAGCGAGCCGTGCTGCAAGACGCGCCCATTGGGCCGCGCCTGCGCGCTGCCGATCAGCTTGCGCCCCTGCGCCGTGATCTCGTAGGCCGACGGAACCTCGAAGCAGGCTGCCGTCAGGTTGTGCGTGCCACCTGCCGAGGCGGGCTTCATCTCCGCCGCCACACCCAGCAGGCCCAGCCCGGCCACCAGCCCCGCGCTCAGCTTGCGATAGGCGTCGAGGATAGGCCCATTCGCGCGCGGATCGTCGGGGGTGAGCGCCACGGAGTAGGTCAGCTCGTCGGTATGCAGGATGGCCCAGCCGCCGGTCGCGCGACGCACCGCGTCGTAGCCATCGGCGCGCAACTGCGCGAGGTCCACGCCCTCCAGCGGCTGGCGGCGGCCCAGCGAGAGGCACGGCGGCGCCCACTGATACAGGCGCAGCGTCGGTGGCGCGGAGCCCTCGGCCACCGCATCCATGATCGCCTCATCGAGCGCCATATTCCACGCGCCGGTTTGCGGCTCCCGCTCCAGCAGCAGACGCCACTGCGCAGGCGGATAGCCAGGCGGGGCCACGCCGTCCAGCGCGCCCGGCGCATCACCACTGTTCATTGCTTGTGCATCCCTCAGTCGTCACTCGCGCGTGTCGTTCGCCCGCCGTGGAGCATGGCGAGCGCAGGGATAGTATCGCACGTTCGCCCGGAGATGGGGATGGCCAGGCGCGACCTCACCCCCTGGCCCCCTCTCCCGCGAGGAGAGGGGGAAGCGGAACTTCTGGCTCCCCGCTCCCCGTGGGAGAGGGGCCGGGGGTGAGGTCTGGCCACGTTTGGGGGGAGAACACAGCGCGAGCGGGCAGCCATCGCCACCCGCTCGCTCGCATGCAACCGTTCCGCAGTTTCGATGCGCTAACTGCGCTGCGTTGCAGCCCGCAGCCGCCGCTGAAGCGCCATCAGGTCGCGCACATCGCTGTAGATCAGCGCCTGCTCATCGAGCGCGACATGCGCCTGCGCCGCTAGCGCCAGCGTCAGGCTCACCTCGCGCATCCACGCGCCGCCGCCGACGCTGTGCAGCATGGCCTGCAACTGAGGATACTCGGTCGCAGCGGTCGTGTCCATCGGAGACAGTTCAATCGTCCGGGTTGTCATCTGAGTCCTCTTTCTCTCGTGCGCCGCCAATCACATGTATGTGGTGGCCACCTGCAAGTGTAACACCGCAACCGTGTCATTGGTTGCGAACATCGTCACAGTTTTGGCGTATTTTTGCCGCATGTTCATCTCAATATCGTAGCAAATTGCGATGATTCGTCGCAATTCACGACATCTGGGCGCATGGCCTGGCGCATGGTATGCTGAGAGGAAGGCCCCGCGCGAGAGACGCGACAGGCGGGGCCAGCACAGGCGCCAATGTCATTGGTCAGGGAGTGTGCGCGCATGACAGAAACCGCTCCGGGCGAGCAGCCAGGCGCCCCACGCCCAGCCCCGCTGCTGGCCGCCGAGGACGCCGTGGCCCGCGCGGTCGTGGCGGAGGCGCTCTGGCCGACCGGCGCGACGCTGCTGGCGGCGGTCTCGGGCGGCGCCGACTCGCTCTGCCTGCTGGGGTCGCTGCTCGCGCTGCAATCCAGCGGGCAGGCGGGCGCGCCCCGCGAGATTATCGTCGCGACGCTCGATCATGGGCTGCGCGGCGCAGCGGGCGCGGCGGATGCAGCCTGGGTCGCAGCGTTGGCCGCTAGCCTGGGGCTGCGCTGCTTCGCCGAGCAGGTGGATACGCGCGCCCACGCTCGCGCCCATCATCTCTCGCTGGAGGACGCCGCCCGACGCCTGCGCTACGCCTTCCTGCGGCGGGTGGCGGGCGAGGTTGGCGCCGCGCGCATCTGCCTGGGGCATACGCTCGACGACCAGGCCGAGACGATCCTCTTGCGCCTGCTGCGTGGCAGCGGACTGGATGGCCTGGCGGGCATGCGCCCGTTGCGCGGCGATCTGGCGCGTCCACTGCTGGGGCTGACGCACGCGCAGGCGGTGGCCTATTGTGCGGCGCGTGGCTGGCTGCCGCGCGAAGACCTGACCAACCGCGACGAGCGCTACCTGCGCAATCGGGTACGTCGGCGCCTCGTACCGCTGCTCGAAGCGTATAATCCAGATGTGCGACGCACGCTCGCACGCACTGCCGCCCTGATCGCCGATGATCTGGCGGCGCTGGAGGCCGTGACCGATGGCGTCTGGGCGGAGGCGGTTCTGGCGGAGCGGGCGGGGAGCGTGGTGATGCGCCTCTCCGCCGTGCGCGAGCAGGCGCCCGCGCTGCGACGGCGCGTGTTGCGACGAGCGGCGCAGTGGCTGGCCGACGGTCCCAGCGGCCTCGAAGCGCGGCACATCGCGCTGATCGAGCGCTTCATCACAGAGGGGCGCACGGGTGGCGCGCTGACCTTGCCCGATGGCCTGCGCGTCGGCCTTGGCTACGATACGCTCAGCCTGACGCGGGCGAGCGTGGCCGCCGCGCAGCCGACGCAGCCAGCCGATGTCGCTGGCGAGTGGACGCTGCCGATCCCTGGCGTGGTCGAGCTACCGGCGCTGGGCTGGCGCGTGCTGGCGGCGCCACTGACCACGCCGCCGGGGCTGGAGGGCGACGCGCTGCCACCGATCCCACGCGAGCCGCCGCTGGCGCATGCGGGCGGGCTGGCAGGCGCCCAGCGTGGCGAGTTGCGCGTCTATCTCGACGCCGACCGCGTGGCCAGCGATGCGCTGACCGTGCGCGCATGGCGCCCCGGCGACCGCTTCCGACCGCTGGGAATGGCGCACGCGAAGAAGCTGCAAGATGTCTTCGGCGATGCGAAAGTCCCGCGCGCGATGCGCCGGCGGCTGCCGATCATCTGCGCAGGCGAGCGGATTGTCTGGGTCGCAGGCGTGCGCATCGCCGATGAGTTCAAGCTGACGCAGGCGACACGCCGCGCGCTGGCGCTCCAGGCGGAGCGATTGGAACCAGCCGAAGCGACGGAAGCGATAGACGCGATAGACGTGGAACAAGAATCGGAGGAGAGCGAGACATGAGCGTGAGCCAGCCAGCGCGCGATCTGGCGCGACCGATTGTCGTGGAGACTGCGCGGTTTGGTCCGCCGCCCGCCGGATGCCAGAGTGGTGACATCGCGCACGTCGTGCTGACTGAGGAGCGCCTCGCCGCGCGTGCGCGCGAGCTGGGCGCCGCCATCACACGCGACTACTGGCAGGCGGCGCAGGCTGGGCCGCTGCTCGCCATCGTCACGCTGCGCGGCGCCATCACCTTCGCCGCCGATCTGGTGCGCGCGATTGATCTGCCGGTCGAGCTAGATTTCATCTCGGCCAGCAGCTATGAAGGCACGACCACGACCGGCAGCGTGCGCATCCTCAAAGACCTGGAGACGAATCTGGCCGGGCGGCATGCGCTGATCATCGAAGACATCATTGATACCGGCCTCACGCTCTCGCAACTCGTCACCGAGCTTGACGCGCGCCGCCCCACCAGCCTGCGCATCTGCGCGCTGCTCGACAAGAACAAGCCCTGCCCCATCCGCGAGGCGCCGGGCAGGCTCGCCTACACCGGCTTCACCATCCCCGATGAATTCGTCGTCGGCTACGGCCTCGACTACGCGCAGCGCTATCGCAATCTGCCCTACATCGGCGTCCTCAAGCCTGAGGTCTACACCCGCGCTGAGCAGGGCTAGCGACCTCACCCCCCAGCCCCCTCTCCCACCGGAGAGGGGGAGTCAGAGCAGCGCTTGCCCAAG
>JAICSR010000337.1 GCA_025936795.1 Ktedonobacterales bacterium
GAGTCGAAGACGACGGCGAGATAGAACTCATTTGGGTCGGAGTCCATCCGATAGGCATAGGTCGCCCGATAGCCCGGAACCCGCAGCGCGCTGAACTCGCGGAACTGCGCCATTAATTCTTGCTCGGCGCCTGGCTTGACATGGATGCGCGCGACAGTACCATACATCGTCACATACCTCCTCTATGCGCTCGCAGGCACAGCCCCACCAGTGGGACCGCCCTTGCGAACGACCGCTGGCCCCACTATATGCAGCCGTGCGCGCGTGCGCCTGAGCCAAATGGGCGATATAGAGGCATGGCTCCGTGAGAGCAAACAGCGCCGCACGCTCACAATTTGCCTGCGGTCAGTCGGCATGCTCATCCTTCTGCGGCGTCAATGCTCAGCACGCCGCCAGTATGCCAGAGCGCCAGAGAACACGCAGGTCTGCCGAATCCATCTGGCCTGGCGCCCTATACACATCAGTTGGGTGTTTGTGCTACAGTACCAGACATGTCTTGGGTTTGCATAGCGACTATGCTGCGTTTGTGTAGCACGTCTCTGTAGCGCATGCGCCAGAAGTCCTCGGCAATCCAGCGCCTCGCAGATCTCGCAGATGTTGAACGCGCAGTGGCGCGCGGGAGAGGTTTGTGGACATGAATAGCGATAACATTACTTCCCCTCACCGCATGTACGGCGCTCCCACCTGGCTCCGACGTCCCGCCAATTCCGCGTACCACGTCCGACGCATCCCATAGATCGCCAGCGCGTCCTCGCCACAGGGTTTGTCTCAGATGACCCGTCCAGCGTATGCCGCGTGCGATAGGTGATGATTGTTCATGTAGCGTGTTTGCGGTGTAGCCAGTCATACGAGTCTCGCCCCGCCACAGGCTGTTTCGCCATGGCGCGGGCGTCGCTCCAGCCGACTCCCAGCCGACTCCCAGGCGCCCGCGCGATCTCCCCCAACCAGATGTCTCGCAGTCCAGCGACGCGCCAGGCAACGCCAGGCAAGGCCAGGAAAGATGAGGAAGGACAGCGATGAAGCAGTCAATTCGAGTCACGGTCAACGGAGAGGAACACACCAGCGAGGTTGAGCCACGTACGCTGCTCGTGACGTACCTGCGCGAACAACTCGACCTCACTGGCACGCACATCGGCTGCGACACTGGCCAGTGCGGCGCCTGCACGGTGATGCTGGATGGTCAGCCAGTCAAGAGTTGCATGGTATTGGCCGTCCAGGCCGACGGCGCTCAGGTCGGCACAGTTGAGGGCCTGGCTGCAAACGGCAAATACCACCCCATCCAGGACGCCTTCTGGGAGAAGCACGGCTTGCAGTGTGGCTTCTGCACGCCCGGCATGATGATAGCGGCGGTCGGCCTGCTGGAGCGCAACCCCGATCCCAGCGACGCGGAGATCCGCGAGCAGTTGGAGGGCAACCTCTGCCGCTGCACTGGCTATCAGAATATCGTCGCCGCTGTGCGCTCCGCCGCCGAGGCGATGCGCGCGGGCAATGCGCAGCCGGTCGCTACGAGTGGCGCATCTGGCGCGGGTGCAGCAGGCGGAGTAGCAGGCGGAGTAGCAGGCGGAGAGGAGGCCTAGACGATGTCGGTCACACGAATGTTCGGCGCCTCAGTGAAGCGCCGCGAAGACCCGCGCCTCATCACGGGCGATGGCATGTTCACCGACGATTTCAAGCTGCCGGGCATGCTGCAGATGGGTGTCTTGCGCAGCCCCTACGCCCATGCGCGCATCACGCGGCTCGATACCGCGAAGGCGAAGGCGCTTGCCGGCGTGCATGCCGTCTTCACTGGCAAAGACCTGGAGGGCAAGGTCGCGCCGATGCCCTGCGCCTGGCTCGTCCCCGACGCTGACCTCAAGGTTCCCTCGTACACCGCGATGGCCACCGACACCGTGCGCTTCGTGGGCGACGCGGTGGCCATCGTCGTCGCGGACGATTCTTACATCGCCGACGACGCGCTCGACCTGATCGAGGTGGAGTACGACGAGTTGCCCGTCGTCACCAACCAGGAAGAGGCGCTCAAGCCTGGCGCGCCGCAACTCTATAGCGATGCGCCCAACAATCAGGCGTTCCACTGGAAGTTTCGCAATGGCGACGCCGATGGCGCGCTGCAACGCGCCGAGGTGCGGCTGAAGCAGCGCTTCATCCAGCAGCGACTCGTGCCGAACGCGATGGAGCCACGCTCCTCAGTCGCCGACTGGAACGCGGGCGCAGGCGAACTGACGCTCTACAACACGACGCAGAATCCACACATCGTGCGCTTCCTGATCTCCGTCACGCAGAACATCCCGGAGCACAAGATTCGTGTGATCGCCCGCGATGTAGGCGGCGGCTTCGGCAGCAAGATTCCCTACTATCCCGGCGACGCGCTGGCAATCTTCGCCTCGCGTATGCTCAAGCGCCCCGTGCGCTGGACGGAGGACCGCCGCGAGAACTTCGTCGCGACGATTCATGGCCGCGACCAGATCATTGATGTGGAGTTGGGAGCGACACGCGATGGCAAGATGACTGGCCTCAAGGTCACGAACCTCGCCAACATGGGCGCCTACCTCTCGCTGGCCGCGCCAGGCGTGCCGACCTGGCTCTTCGCGCTGATCGTGCCGGGCTGCTACACCATCCAGGACTACGCCTGCGATGTCTATGGCGTGCTGACCAACACCACGCCGACCGACGCCTATCGCGGCGCGGGGCGCCCGGAGGCGGCGTTCCTGATCGAGCGCATGGTCGACCTGCTGGCAGGCGAACTGCATATGGACCCGGTGGACGTGCGGCGCAAGAACTTCATCCCCGCCAGCGCCTTCCCCTACACCAACGGCGGCACGCTGAGCTATGACAGCGGCGACTACGACAAGTCGCTCGATCTGGCGCTCAAGATGGTGGATTACGAGGGGTTCCGCCAGCGGCAGGCCGAGGCGCGCCAGCAGGGCAAGGGCAAGCATCTGGGCATCGGCCTCTCGACCTATGTGGAGGTCTGTGGCCTGGCGCCCTCGAAGGCGGCTGGCGCGATGGGCTTCCAGGGTGGGCTGTGGGAGCCTGCGACGGTGCGGGTGCTGGCGACCGGCAAGGTAATCGTGCTGACGGGAACGAATCCACATGGCCAGGGCGAGGAGACGACCTTCGCGCAGCTCGTCTCGGAGGAGCTGGGTGTGCCAGTGGAGGATATTGATGTCGTCCACGGCGATACGAGCGCAATCTCGATGGGCTGGGGTACCTATGGCAGCCGCACCACGGCGGTCGGCGGCACAGCGGTGCTGAAGGCGACCCTGAAAGTAGTGGAGAAGGCGAAACGGCTGGCGGCGCACCTGCTGGAGGCCAACGTCGAGGACATCACCCATGACCATGGCCGCTACTACGTGGCAGGTAGCCCAACCAAGGTCAAGACGATCCAGGACATCGCGCTGATGGCGAATCTGGCGTGGGATATGCCAGAGGGCATGGCGCCAGGCCTGGAGGAAAATCACTTCCACGACCCAACCAACTTCACCTTCCCCTTCGGCGCGCACATCTGCATTGTCGAGGTGGACGAGGAGACGGGCGAGACGAAGATTCTGCGCTACATCGCGGTGGATGATGTTGGTCGCGTCATCAACCCGATGATCGTGGATGGGCAGGTGCAGGGCGGCGTGGCGCAGGGCATTGGCCAGGCGCTCTATGAGCATGCGATCTACGACGAGCGCGGCAATCTGACCACCGGCAGCATGCTCGACTATACCGTGCCGAACGCGACGCAGATCCCGTTCATCGAGACGGCGCGCACAGAGACCCCCTGCCCGCACAATCTGACAGGCGTGAAGGGCGTCGGCGAAACGGGAACCATCGCGTCGAGCCAGGCGGTGGTCAACGCTGTCTGCGATGCGCTTGCGCCGCTGGGCATCAAGAACATTGACATGCCGCTGACACCAGAGAAGGTCTGGCGGACAATCCAGGCGGCCCGCGCGGGTGGGACGACCGGGAGCTAGGCGCTGAGGCGCCGCAGATCGAAAAGGGAGGTTGCGGCATGTTTCCCGCTACGTTTGAGTATCACGCTCCGGCGACACTGCGCGAGGCGCTGACGCTGCTGGGGCAGGGCGATGGCGATGTGAAGGCGCTCGCGGGCGGGCAGAGCCTGCTGCCGCTGATGAAGCTGCGGCTGGCGGAGCCTGCGACGCTGGTGGACCTGCGCAATGTGGCCGAGTTGAAGGGCATCCGCGCGGATGGCGACGGGGTAATTCTCGGCGCGATGACGCCCTACTTCCAGGCGGTGAATTCGCCGCTCGTGCAGCAGAAGACGCCGCTGATCGTGGAGGCGCTGCGCCAGGTGGGCGATCCGCAGGTGCGGGCGCGCGGCACGATTGGCGGCAGCCTGGCGCATGCTGACCCGGCAGGCGATCTGCCCGCCGTAGCGCTGGCGCTGAATGCGCGCATGCACATCGCAGGCCCACAGGGCGAGCGCGAGGTCGCGGCGCGCGATTTCTTTGTGGATATGCTGACAACGGCGCTCGAACCCAACGAGTTGCTGACGTGGGTGCGCTTCGAGGGTACCGATAGGCCACGCACGGGTGTGGCGTATGCGAAGCTGCGTCATC
>JAICSR010000515.1 GCA_025936795.1 Ktedonobacterales bacterium
GCCCGGCGATACTGTCACGCTGACCTTCCTCGATACAGGCCAGAATGTCGTGACGCTCACCAACTTCGGCGACCAGAGCATCCCCCTGGGCGTCGCGCCGCCAGCGGCCAGCCCCAGCGCGCAGGCCACACCGTAGGCGATGCGGCCTCGATACCGTTTTCCACGTTGATCGGAGCATCGTCTGGCGGGTGAACCCGCGCCTATAAGCGTTCCGCCGCGAAGCCTGCCTCCGCAGGCTAGGAACGGGCGTGATCCCAGGCCGCGCAGGCGGCCTTTGCGGCGGAACGCCCTTAGTTGCGGGTTCACCCGCCGCCTGCTATGCTGACGCGAGCGACAGCCAGACGACAGCCAGACGACAGCCAGACGAACAGAAGGGGCGGGCGAGATGGCGGTGACGCCGGATGATAGCCTGGGCGTGGGGCAGCGTGACGCGATCGAGTTTACGCTGCGGCTGGGCCATGCCCTCAACCAGAACGGCTATCCCGCCGATAGCCTCAAGGCGCTGCTGGGGGCCGTCTCGGCCACGTTGGGGCTGCCACATGTCGAGACGTATACCACTGCGACGGGCCTGCAACTGGCGTTCGGGCCACTCAGTCGGCAGCGCACCTATCTGATGGCCGTGACGCCGGGCAGCCTCAACCTGAGCAAGATGACCCGGCTTGACGAGGTGGCGCTGCGGGTGATGGAGGGCAAATTGACCCCCGCGCAGGGCATCGCGCGCATCGAGCAGATTGACGCCGCCGCCTCACCTTATGGGCCAATTCCGACGATGCTGGCCTATGCGCTGGCGTCGGGCGCCTTCGCGCAGTTGTTCGGCGGCGGGCTGCGCGAGATCACGATCTCGCTGATGATCGGCGGCCTCACTGGTCTGCTGGCGCTCATCGCTGGGCGCTCTGACCGTGTGGAAGGTCTCTTTGCCCCGCTCGCCGCATTTCTCTCGGCCTTCATCGCCGGGGCCATCGCGGCGTGTGCGCTGCCACTGGCCAGCGGCATCGTCACGCTGGCCGGACTGGTGGTGCTGCTGCCCGGCCTCACGCTGACGATTGCGCTGGAGGAACTCTCCACGCGCCACCTCGTCACGGGGGTGGGACGCCTCAGTTCCGCGCTGATCGCCTTCCTCGGCATCGTCTTTGGTGTGGCGATGGGCAGCCAGCTTGCGCAGGTCAGCCTCGGCCCGGCGCATATCGTCGCGCCCGTCGCGCTGCCCGCCTGGGCCACGTTCGTAGCGGTCGCCGTCTCGGCGCTGGCCGCCGTCGTCATCATGCGCGCCCAGCCACGCGACACCGGCTGGGTCGTCCTCGGCGTGGCCATCGCCTATGGCGCCAGCAGCCTCGGCGCGCTGACGCTTGGCCCGCTGGGCGCCTTTCTGGGGGCGCTGGCGCTCGGCGTCGCCAGCAACATCTTCTCCGTCGTGCGCAATCGTCCAGCGCTGGTGATGCAGGCGCCGGGGCTGCTGATTCTCGTGCCAGGCAGCGTTGGCTACCTCAGCCTGGCGGCGTTGCTCCAGTCGAATACGCTCTCTGGCGTGCAGGCGGCATTCCAGATGTTTCTGATCGGCGCCGCGCTGGTCTATGGCCTGCTCTTCGCCAACCTCATCACACCCGACCGCAACCAGCTCGGCATCCTGCGGCGCGCCTCGCATCGTGCGCTGGGCGGCCACTCCCATCTCGCTCAACACCCGATGGATGATGGAGACTGAAAGAGCGTGATGCGCTGCGCCCCCAATCGAGCGGCGGCGCGGTGGCCAGCGGTTTTCAGGCGCCCGCTCATGAGCCGCGCGTGCCGGTGTCGGCGTTGGAGTCGCTGCCACTGCGCTGCTCGCCGATCAGGTCCTCTTTCGTGACGCGCAGGCGATGGTTGGGCGTCAGGCGGGTATCGTCTACCCAGCGATTTTTCTGATCTTGCGCCTGCTTCGCTGTATCTTCATGCTCCCTTGCCTGCCGCTGATAGGTCGAGCGTTTCTTCGGCGTGCCGGTCGTGATGTCGGTACTCTTTTCATGATTGTTATGGCCACGCGCGATGCGCGGGTCGTTGCTATCGTGCTTGTGCATACCCTTTTTCGCCATGATCTCACTTTCCTTCCCTGGTTTCCGCCTGGCTCCTGCCCGGCGTCTGACGCATCCAGTCGCACAGTCTCCGCGCGTCTCTGCATATCCGCATGAGTCGCGCAGAGGGTCATGACGCTCCTGGGCGCAAGCGCCGCGCCAGTCTCTCGTCCTGACTCCTGCCAACCTCGATTGTGTCTCAGCGCGCGGCCTGAGCGGATGCGGTGTGCGGATGAGGACGGCGTGTGGACGCGCATGAAATGTGCGATGCCTCTCCCTCTGGGATTCCTACAGCTCAGGAACAAGCCGCATTCTGTGGACGACGAGGAAGGAGCGCGCACGATGGAGCACGATGAGAACACGCCGACACCCGGCGCCCCCTATAATGACACGCCAGCGGCGGCGCCGGGTGGACATCGCACACTGTCGCGAGGA
>JAICSR010000576.1 GCA_025936795.1 Ktedonobacterales bacterium
ATCTGGGCCTCACCCCCAGCCCCGCTCCCGCAAGGAGAGGGGAGCAGGCTCCGTTTCCCCCTCTCCTGCGAGGAGAGGGGGACAGGGGGTGAGGTCTAGCGCCAGCCTCGACAACTCAGGCAGGCATGTTATATAACACGTCTCCGCTCACGTCACACTGCGTCGGCGATGCGCTGGCGACGCTGGTAGTCACGCACGCGCAGCGCGATGTCTATCGCCAGCACGATCCCCACGCCCACGACATACAGCACGATCTCGGCATAGGGCAGCGCGCCATGCAGCCACGGCCCCAGTCGCAGGTCGTGCAAGACCATGCTCGCCGCCGTCCAGCCGAGCACGAGCGCGGCCACATCCAGCAGCCAGGGCAGCCGCCGGATCAGATTCGCCACCAGCGCGCTACCCGCCAGCACTATCGCAATGCTCAGCAGCAGGCCGATGACCAGCACGAGCAACTCGCCCTGCGCCAGCGCGCCAATCGCCAGCACGTTGTCGAGGCTCATCGTCACATCGGCGACGAGGATGGTGAGCAGGGCGCGCGTGAACCCAGGCGAGTTGCTTGGCTGTGTGTCAGTTCCCGCGTGTGGGATCAGCTTCGCTTGCTCAGCCACCACCTCCTCATGCTTGCCGGTGCGCTCCATCAGCAGACGCGCGGCAATGTAGAGCAGCGCCAGCCCGCCCAGCGCCTGCAAGAACGGCAATTGCAGCAGCAACGTCGCCGCGATGGCGAAGACGATGCGCAGGATAATCGCGCCCGCGCCGCCCAACAGAATCGCCTGTGTGCGCTGGCGCTGGGGCAGTCCCGACGCCGCCGCGCCGATCACCAGCGCGTTGTCGCCGCTCAGCGCCAGGTCCACCAGCACGATGCCGCCGATCGCGCCCAATAACTCGAGCATCTCGCTCCTCAACTCCTCTGCGAATCCTCTGCGACGCCTGGCCCATCATGGCTCGGCGGAGACGATGCGCCACACCGACGCACAATGTATTCCATGTAGGCCGTATAGAGCTATCCGCAGGAGTGCTGGCTGGTGGTTGTTCAAGCATCAGCATGCTTGAGTGGCAGGGTGAACCAGAAGGTCGAGCCTTGCTTGGGCGCGCTCGCGATGCCCATTGCGCCGCTGTGGTACTCGATGATGGTGCGCGAGATGTGTAGGCCCAGTCCCAGGCCAGCGCCCGAGCCGCTCTGCTGCTTGATGCCTGGGACGCGATGAAAGCGATCCCAGATGTGCGCCTGCTGCTCAGCCGTCAGCCCTGGCCCCTGGTCGCGCACGGCGACGCGCGCCAGATCGTCCTCCACGCGCAGCGCGACCGCTACAGGGGCATCGGGCGGCGAATATTTGAGCGCATTCGTCAGGAAGTTGGTGACGACCTGCCCGATGCGCTGCGCATCGGCCTCCAGCGTGAGCGGCTCGGCGGGCGCTTCGAGCAGGATGGAGCGGTCGGGCCACGAGAGGCGCTGCTCATCCACGGTATCGCTCACAATTGAGGCCAGATCGCAGGGCGCGAGGCGGAACTCCAGCTTGTTGGCGCGGATGCGCGAGACATCGAGCAGATCGCCAACCAGTCGGTCTTGCCGGTCGACCTGCTGCTCCGCCGTGGAGAGCAGCCCTTGCACCACCTCGATCTGGCTGAGCAGATCATCAACTGGCTGCGGCTGCTCGGTGAGGCGTCGTAGCCGACGCTTGCCCAGTTGTAGCGCCGCTTTGAGACTGGTGAGCGGCGAGCGTAACTCATGGCTGGCGATGCTGAGAAACTCGTCGGTGCGCGCATTTGTCTCGCGTAGCGCCAGCTCGCGCGCCTCCATCGCCGCGTGGTCGCTCACAGCGCGACGACGCGCCTGCTCGGTTCCGCTGGCAAAGACGCCAATCAGCGTTCCAACCACCAGGAAGGTGATGATCTCCATCA
>JAICSR010000585.1 GCA_025936795.1 Ktedonobacterales bacterium
AGCAGACCTCGCTGGGCGCCTCGCTCGGCGGCGCAACGAGCGCTGGCCTTGATCTGAATCTGGGAGGCGCCTGATGGAACAGACATCACACGGCCCACGCGCGTCGGCGCCGGGCATTGAGCGCGCCACGCAGGCGTATATGCTGTTGCTGCGGCTCTGCCCGCGCGCGTTTCGTGAGGAGTACGGCGTGGAGGTCGCGCAGGTGTTTCGCCAGCTCTGCCGCGACGCCTGGGCCGAGCGTGGCGCATGGGGCGCGCTGACGTGTTTCGTGGCGGCGCTGGGCGACCTGGCGACAGGCGCGCTGGCGGAGTATCTCGCCCTGGTGGAGGGCGCTTGGAATCGGAGTGGGATGATGTCTCGTCTGCGGTCATCGGCGATCCTGGTGTTCTGCGCCTATATTTTGTTCGTGGTCATCGGCATGAGCTTCCAGAAGTCCACTGAAGATGTCGTCAAATCGAGCGTGCCAACCGCGCATCCAGGCATTGCGCTGGCCTATAACATCGTGATCGGCGGCGCGGCGCTGGCGCTGCTGGCGACGCTGGCAGGCGGGCTACCGATTGCCTTTGCGGCGCTGCGGCAGGCGTTTGCGACGCGGCGCTGGGGCATCGTCGCGCTCTTCGCCGTGCCGCCCATCTCGCTGCTGGTCTGGCTGGGCTATCTCTGGGTGGTCATGAATGTCTGGCAACCCTCGCATGGCGCGATGGTCACGGTTCAGCAGCCAGGGGTCGCGCTGGCTGCGATCATCTTGATCGCGCTGTTCGTCGTGGCCGCCATCGTCAGCGTGCTGGCTGTCTCGGTCGCCATCACCCGCAGCGAGATCCGCCCAGAGTTGTACCGCTTCGCGCTCGCGCCTGAGATCGGCGTGGCAGTGGGGATGCTGGCGACGGTCGTGGGCATCGCGGCGTGGGGCGCCCAGATGCTGACGTATGCGCCCAGCTACCTCAATGGCCCCGATGGACCGCTCGGTCTGCGCGCCAGCCTTGGCTCGCACGTCGTCGTGCAGATTGCGTTGATGCTGCTGGCGACGCTGATCGTCATCATCGGCGTCACACGCGGCTTCTCGGCGCGGCGCGCGCAGGCGCTCGCCTAGCGCGGCCGCCTAGCGCGGCCGCACGCTCTGCACAGAGCGCGGCAGGCGGAATCCTCTTTCGCCTGCCTCCCCGCTGCTCTGAACGTTTTCCCTGAAACATCCTGGCGGCGTTTCGCTGAAATCAGCCGCCGTGGCTTCCTGCGCCCATTTTTCCGGCGCTGCTGTAGAGAGAGGTGGCTTGACGATGGTGAACGAGGCGAAGGCCTCCACCCAGCCCACAGGCGCGGTGATCTTGCAGACCCGCGACCTGACGAAGCGCTACGGCGAGCGGCTGGCGGTGGATGCCTTGAATCTGACCGTGCGACGCGGCGAGGTCTTTGGCTTCCTGGGGCCAAATGGCGCGGGCAAGACGACGACGATTCGCATGTGCCTGGGCCTGATTCACCCGACCAGCGGCGTGGTCGAGATTGCGGGCGGTGATGTGGCGCGGGAGGGTGGGCGCGTGCTGCCGCGAGTCGGCGCGCTGATCGAGCAGCCCGCGCTCTATCCCTACCTGTCGGGACGCGACACCCTGCGGGTGATCGGCGAGGCGCAGGGCGGCGTCAGGGAGGCGCGCATCGCCGCGACACTCGATCTGGTGGCGCTGCGCGAGCGAGGAGGCGACCGGGTGAAGACCTATTCGCTGGGCATGAAACAGCGGCTGGGCGTGGCCATCGCGCTGCTGCAAGACCCCGACCTGCTCGTGCTGGATGAGCCGACCAATGGGCTGGACCCAGCGGGCATGGTCGAGATGCGCGACCTGCTGCGGCG
>JAICSR010000244.1 GCA_025936795.1 Ktedonobacterales bacterium
AGTGCTTCCTGGCCCAAGCCGAAATAGTGGCGGAAGTTGTAGATCAATGGCCGCCACGCGCTTGGGCTAATATGCCGGTCGCCCTGGACAATCTCCGCCCATGCATGGACTCGCACGACCTCAACTTCAACGGCGAGCGTACCGTTTTCCGCAGCGCCGAGCGGACGGATGCTGCGCACCAGGGCCTCTAGCTGGAGCGGGCATTCGGCGACTCGCGGCGGCTGCACACACTCTGAGGCGACCGGAGTAAACCCCGCAGCGCCAAACTTGTCGCGCTCGTAGCGGTAGTTGGACGCGCGCTTATACTCAGGCACAGGGTTCTTCCCCGTCAGGGGCGCCAGCCGCTCCACCGCCTGCCAAAGGTCATCCGAGGGCAGGTTCAACACACACTCGCCAGTGCGCGCCAGATTCTCGGCGGTCTTGCCCGCTGCGCCTAAGCCGAGCATGAGCGAGTAGCCAAGCGCCCACGCCGACGACATCGCAGCAAGATTGGCGCTCCCATCTTCATTCTGCGAGCTGATGAGCACAACCGGCGTACCGAAATAGAGAATTGAGGGGGTGATGACGCGCTGCGTCTCTGCATCGCGCTCAGCGCGTTTGCTAGGATGGTTGGCCTCCTGCTGCTTCAGAGTATCTGCTCGAAGCGTTGTGTGATCCACGGTCCACTCCTCCTGGTTCCACTGACTCGTCATACCCTACCTGCTCTACCTTCTCGGCGCAGGCTGGCGGCGCATGTAACGCTATTGTAGCGCTGGGATACTTCGTGTATGATCGAAGTATGGAATGCAAAACCAGGCGCCGAGAGAGTAACGGCTGAGTTGGAAAGGCTGAGTTGGATGGATGCAGAGCCTAACCCCATGTCCGTAGCGGCGCTGATTGGTGATCCTGCGCGGGCGACCATCCTCATGGCGTTGCTAGGGGGCGAGTCGCGCCCAGCGACCGAGCTTGCGCTGCGCTGCCGTCTGACGCCGCAGACGGTCAGCGCGCACCTCGCCAAGCTCGTGGAGGGTGGATTGCTGGCGGTGGAGCGCAGCGGACGGCACAGGTACTATCGCCTGGCTGGTCCACAGGTCGCTCACGCGCTGGAAGCGCTCAACGCGCTGGCGCCCACGCGCCCCGTCCGCTCATTGCGCCAGTCTGAGGATGCCGCTGCCCTGCGGTTCGCCCGTACCTGCTACGATCATCTTGCAGGCGTGCTGGGGATCGCCGTGACTCAGGCGTTGCTCGACCGTGGCTACATCCTCATGACAGAGAGCGGCTCAAGTGGCGGCTTCACCCTGACGCCGCCCGGCGCTGACTGGCTGGCGCGATTTGGGATCGATGCGACCCAGTTGACGCATAGTCGGCGCGCGTTCGCCTCGCGCTGCCTCGATTGGAGTGAACGCCGACATCACGTGGCGGGCGCGCTTGGAGCGGCGCTAGCGGCGCGCCTGCTTGAGTTGGAATGGATCACGCGGTCGCGCTCATCGCGGGCGATTCTCCTGACTCCCACTGGGCGCGATGGCCTGTATGCTGAGCTTCAGGTGCGCTTGTTCGCAGAGTGAGTGGCCTCCATCTCCATTTTTGTAATGGTTTCTTCACCCTTTGTAATAGATAATTCATTGACAAACATCAATGGAATCAGCATAGTACTCAGTAGGAAGACACAGAAACAGGCCTGTCACAGTCCGTTGGCGATAGGGTCTGAACATGAGCCTGGCTCGTAGGGCTGAACGGTATTGCAGGCCATACATGCGCCTGACCCGCTGGCGCTCCGAGATACGGCTACCAGAGAGGCCCGCATGCGGGCGAGGAGGACATCGTGATTGACACGCGGAAAGAAAGCATCAAGGCATTGCGCGCAGCGCCGGTCATCGCCCGTGCGCTCGTGCAGGGCCAGAGCGACGGAGCGCTGCGTCAGCGCCCAGCGCCCGGTGAGTGGGCTGTCGTCGAGGTCATAGCGCACATGGCCGATACAGATGAGCGCGCATTGGACCGCATTCGCCGCATGCGCGACGAGGAGGCGCCATCGCTGGACGCGTTTGATCCCGAGGCGCTTGCCATCGAGCGCGAATACATCGCCATGCCCATCGAGCCTGCGCTACAGCGATGGGAGGACACGATAGCCACGCTGATTGCGGAGCTCGAGGCCCTGGATAGCGCTGGCTGGGAGCGGATTGGTAGGCATGCGGCGCACGGCGCGATGACCATCGGCGACTATGTTGCTCACGTTGCCTCAGAAGACGTTGACCACCTGGCTCAGATCGCCCGCCTGCATGACGCATCGTGATGGCGCATCGTGCAGCCGTCGCCTGAGAGGGCGCAGCGAGCGACACGCTGGGGCATCTGCTGGCGGCGATCATCATGCCAACCATCGCCGGTGAATCCTGCCCGCAACCATGGCGAAACTGACGTTCCCGGTCTCACATAGGCAAATGCGACACGCTCCACGGCTCAGGTTGTGGGGCGTGTCAGCTATCATCTCCTATCTTTACCTATCTTTACGGCTGCGCTCACGCGGTTCGCTAGGCGCTGCTTGCCGTCTCAGGCGCACATTCGTCGCGCTCTGCGGACGCGCGTGGCTGCGGGCGCTGTGTGCCAGCGATGATAGCGGCGGCAGTGATACCGAGTAAGCCGCAGAGCAACCAGAACCACTGGGCATTCACTGTAAAGAGCAGGGTTCCAAGCACAGAAGCCAGAATCTGCCCAAGCGACCGCGTGAAGCCAACAACGCCCATGTATCGTCCACGCACATGTGCGGGAGCAAGGCTGGCGACGTACGCTTGCCGCACAGGGTCCAACGCCATCTCACCGAATGTCCAGATCACGACAGAGAACGCGAGCAGGCCCACTGTGGAAGCGAACGCGGTGAAACCAAAGCCCAGGGCGATCAATATGGAGCCAAGCGTCATTGCGAGATGGGGCGCGATCCGCCGCGTGTAACTGGTCAGCGGCAGCTCGATTGCGATGATGAGCGCGGCGTTGAGCGAGAGCAGGCCACCGTAGACGAGCGCTGAGAGGTCGGCGGCGCGGACCTGGAGGGCGAGCGTCGTATCCGACTGCACATACACGAAGCTCGTGAGCGCAGTGGCCGCGAGCAGCCAGAGGAAACGGGAATCGTAGCGTATCCAGGTGGTTCGTGCGGCCGCAACGCCCGGCGCTGCGCCTTCCACCTGATCCTGTGCGATCCCGACATGGTTGGGGAGAGCCAGAACGGCGATGATGGCGAAGAGTACCGAGGTCACCGCGTCGCCGAGAAAGAGCAGGAAGAATGAGTGGCCGAAGAGGAAACCAGCGACGGCAGGGCCGATGGCGACGCCTGTGTTGACGGCAAGACGGTAGAGCCCGAAGCCGGTGACCCACTGGTCCTCAGGCAGGAGGTCGGCGATCAGGGCGCTCGATGCAGGGCGATAGAGTTCGGAAGCGAGGCCGGATGCGCTCGCCAGCAGGATGATCGGGAAAAGCCCCTGCGCCTGTGACAGCGCGAGCATACTCGCCGCTGACCCACACATCGAGAGCACGATCGTGTTCCGGCGCCCAAAGTGATCCGCCAGTCTCCCGCCTAGCAAGGAGGCGCCGAGGCTCCCAGCCCCATAGGCGCCAACGGCGAGGCCCGCTTGCGGCGCCGTATACCCGCGCTCAGTCATGTAGAGCACAAGGAAGATATAGACGAACGAGCCGAAGCGATTGAGAAATGTCCCCAGGATCAGCGCCCAGACCGGGCGCGGCAAGGTTCGCAGCGCCGTGCGAGTAGATACCGTCACCTACATGCTCCTGGGCGGCCAATACGCCTGGCAGCGCGACCACTCGTCGTGACTCTCGGCGCTCAAGCGTGGTGGAGTATCTCGGCGCCTCACAGCCTCGCGCTGAATGGGGCAGGTCGTCGCCTGTGACGCAGGGACACGGCTTGCCTCAGCTTCCACGTATGCGAGCAGGTCATCAATGTCGAATGGTTTGCTCAAGGCCGGGACATGAGCGAACGCGGGCGGCAACCTGCCAAGATTGCCGCTCATCACGATGGAGCTATGCGACCACGACGCCAGCGGCTCACAGGCAAGCAGCTCAAGCGTCTGCGCGCCAGTCATGCGCGGCATCTCAAGGTCCAGCAGGATAATGTGCCGTTGTGGGTGTGCGAGCAGGTGTTCTATCGCGAGGCGCCCATCGGCTGCCTCGCCACACACCTCATATCCATACAACTCCAGGATTGCACGCACTGTTGTGCGGATGGCGGTGTCGTCGTCAACGATCAGCACTGTCGTCATGTTGTCTCCTCCGTAGCGCTCGCGCGGATTGTAAGGCTGTTACTGATCGTACTGGGCGAATGTGAGGTGGAGATTACGCAGCCTTACGAGATGCTTACAGTAGACAACCGGGCAGTAGCACAAGATGTCGCTGAGCGCCGCATGACGTATTCAGCGCAACTCGCGGAAAAAGGCGCGCAAGTCATCAACGAGCCACTCTGGCTCCTCCATCGCCAGGAAGTGTCCACCACGCGGTCGCGCCACCCAGCGCTGGATGTTGTAGCGCCGCTCGGCCCACTCGCGCGGTGGCTCAGGCTCGACCATGCCAGTTGTCACCGCCGTCGGGACCGTCACGATCCCGCTGGCGCCAGCGGGCGCGGGGGCATGCTGCGACTCATAGTAGCGCCGGATCGAGGAGTTCATCGTCTGGGTCGCCCAGTAGAGGGTCACGGTCGTCAGGAGATCGTCCTTGCTGAAGCGTCGCTCGATGTCACCGCCACAGTCACTCCACGCGCGGAACTTCTCGATGATCCACGCCGCAAGCCCGACCGGCGAATCGGTCAGCCCATATGCGAGCGTCTGGGGGCGGGTTCCCTGAATGTGGCTGTAGCCACCTTCCTCGCGCTCCCAGTCCTCGCGCTGCAGCATGTAGGCGCGCTCCGCCTCAGAGAACGACGCGGGGTCCGGCAGCGGATAGGGATCGCCGACGTTTGAACTCAAGTGGATGCCCACAAGCCGTTCGGGATAGTAGCGACCGAGCAGCGTCGTGACGCCCGCGCCGATGTCGCCGCCCTGAGCGCCGTAGCGCGCGTATCCCAGCCCCTCCATGAGCGCCGCCCACAGCGCTGGGACGTTCCACTGGCCACGGCGCGGATACGGGTCAGAGAAACCGTAGCCAGGCAGAGAAGGGACGACGACATCGAAGGCATCGGCGGGATCACCACCGTACCTGGCGGGGTCTGTGAGCAGCGAGATGACCTTGTCCATCTCGTAGAAGGCGCTGGGCCAGCCGTGAGTCAGGATGAGTGGAAGGGGGTTGGGACCGCGCCCCCGTTCATGGATGAAGTGGATGGCCAGGCCGTCCACATCGGCATGATAGTGATGCAAGCGATTGATCGAGCGCTCCTGCGCGCGCCAATCGAAGCGCTCGCGCCAGTGCTCCACCAGTTCGCGCAGGTAGGCGAGGGGTACCCCATAATCCCAGCCAGCCCCAGCAATCTCGTCAGGCCAGCGCGTGCGCGCTAGACGCTCGTGCAGGTCATCGAGAACTGGCTGAGGGATGTCAACTGTGAACGGCTGCGGCTGGCCACGCAGGCGCGGCGACGACAGCGAAGATTCCATGGATAGTCCCTCGCATTCGTGAGATGAGCGGCGCTCTTGACAGGCATTTACACACCGCCTAAGATCGTTGTAGATGGTTACATCATAGCGGCCACAATTGACACCGGTCAAGAGAGCAGTAGCGGGTTACAGCAAGAGGCGCGCGATGGAGTTCTCGGATCACTCAAGCGAGGGTCAGGATGGGGCGCAACAACGTCGGCGCTTTGCGTTCATCGGCGGACATCTGGCGCTCGATTTCACGAATTCGCTTGGCGGGCGGCGCGGGGGCAACACGCGCGAGACGGTGGCGACGTATGCTGACCTGGTTGCGTGGGGATTGCAAGCTGGCATGGTGGTGGCCGACGAGGCGCACTGGCTCCTCGATGCAGCGCAGCGGGACCCTGCGCGCGCGGCGATGGTGGTAGCACGCGCACGCGGGTTACGCGAGGCGGTCTACGCGCTCATCACGGCGCGTATGCGCGGGGAAGTTGCGCCCGGTGTAGACCTGGCCCTGCTGAACAGCGAACTAGCCCTGGCGCTTGCGCATCGGCGACTCGCGATCAGC
>JAICSR010000318.1 GCA_025936795.1 Ktedonobacterales bacterium
CCGGCCCCGCTAGCACCAGCAGCGGTCCCTCGGTGGTGGTCACGGCGTCGCGTTGCGGCTGGTTTAGCCCATGCAACAGGTCGTCGTCCTGCCCATCGTGCTCTGGTAGTAGCTCATCCCTCGTGCTCATCATCCGTCCTCGCCGTTCCTCGCCGTTCCTCGTCCCAACTGCTGCCGCGCTGATGTCTGGCCCAGTCATTGTATCTCACGATGCCGCTCTCAGAAGCGAGCGCCCGCCATTATTGGCCCCCTTGCGAGCGCGCGTCTGATGTAAGTCTCGTGTTGGCCTGATGGCTGAGTGAAACGGCGGCGCACGATGAATCGTTCTACCCTGCGAGCGCGTGTGATACACTGGCGCAAAAGTGGCTCGCCCTTGACCAGGGCGGCTCTGAGCGGCGGTTCGCCCGCAGCCGTCGGCGCGGGTAAGCCAACGCAGCGCCCATCGAATTACTTGTCGTGCAGCCAGCGATGAAAGGAGCGCGCAGCCCAGACCTAGCCTGCTCTGGACCTGCGCAACGTAGAGCGTGAGTGAGATCACCATCCGCGAGGGCGACTCATTCGAGGTAGCCCTGAAGAAGTTTACCCGCCGGGTGCAGCAGGAGGGCCTGCTCTCCGAGGCGAGGCGCCGCCAGCACTATGAGCCGCCCAGCGTGAAGCGCAAGCGCAAAGCGGAGGCGCGCGCCCGCAAGGCCCGCAAGGCCCGCCTGAAGGCCGCCGCCAAGGGCTACTAGCCACCCATCGGCCTGGCGCTCCCCATCCAGCAGGCAATTCGCGCGCCGACCCGCCCTGCGCAGCAGCGGCGGCAAGGTTGGTCTGTGGAGTTTTCAGCGCGCGCTCGCCTGACTCATGCCTGGAACTCATGCACGAAGCGCACCAGCCGCTCGATGGTCGCAGGGTCGGCGCTGGGCAGCACGCCATGCCCCAGGTTGAAGATGTGGCCTGGCTGGCCGGCCGCCTGCCGCAGAATCGTCTCTGCCTCGCGCTGCACGGTCGTCCACGAGGCGTTGAGTGTCACCGGGTCGAGATTGCCCTGGATGGCGACCCGCGCTGGTCCACCCAGCCGCGCCCACGCCTCGTCGAGGTTGACACGCCAGTCGAGGCCGATCACCTCGCCACCTGCCTCGGCCATCAGCTCCAGCAGCGACGCCGTTCCGGTGCCGAAGTGGATGCGTGGGACCTCTGGCAGCCCCGGCGCACGCAGGCCGTCGAAGAGCCGCCGCATGTGGGGCTGCACGTAGCGCGCATACTCGCGTGGCCCCAGCGCGCCAATCCAGCTATCGAAGACCTGGATGGCTTGCGCGCCTGCCGCTATCTGCCCCTGTGCGAAGCCAACCACCACATCGGTCAGCCGCCGCATCAGGTCATCCCAGAGGTCTGGCTGATCGAACATCATCTGCTTCGTGCGCACAAAGTCACGCGAGGGCTTGCCTTCGACCAGATAGCCCGCCAGCGTGAAGGGCGCGCCGACGAAGCCGATCAGCGCGGTGTCGCTGGCTGCCAGCTCGGCGCGCAGCATGCCCAGCGTCTCGCGCACAGCAGGCATGTCGTGGTCGGGATCGAGCGGGCGCAGCGCCGCCAGGTCGGCCTGCGTGCGCAGCGGATGCGCGACGACTGGCCCGGTCCCTTCCACCAGCGCGATGTCTAGCCCAATCGCCACGAGCGGCGCCATGATGTCGGAGAAGAGAATCGCCGCATCCACGCCCAGACGGCGCACCGGCTGCAGCGTCACCTCGGCGCACACCTCTGGCGAGTTGGCGACCGCGAAGAAGGAGTGGCGCTCCCGCACCGCGCGGTACTCTGGCAGCGAGCGCCCCGCCTGTCGCATGAACCAGACGGGGGTATGATCAACTGGCAAACGCTGACATGCGCGGAGAAAGCGATTGGTCGGCGTATTCACAATGACTACTTTCGTTCGGCGTTCGTTCGACATTGCAGGCGCAGCAGGGAGGCGAGTGCTCCCGCAGCGTCCACACTGATTATAGATGGACAGGGCCAGATGCGGCGCGGCGGCACGTCGCGCAACGCGCATATGACGCACCCTTCCTGAGAGATTAGCGCAAAAAGATATTCAGCGGCGGCGCGATGCTCTACAATGGAGGACGGTTTCCAGCGCTATGAAGTGCCCTGCGCATCAACGAGAAGGCTAGCCAACGTCTATGAGCGTGATGTCCCAACAGGCGCCCGTGTCGTCCTCCAGCGGATTGCGGCGATTCTGGCGCTGGCTGCAGGCGCACGAGAGCGAGCCAGCGCCCTACGACGCGGGCGTCGCGGGCCGCTACGCGCTCGCGGTGGTCGCCGTGCTGGCTATCGCCTATACAATCATCCTCACGCTCTACACCTTTGGCCTGCACGACACGTTCGCCACGCACGCCGAAGACCTTGGCATCATGGATCAGGCGCTGTGGAACACCGTTCACGGCCATTTCCTCTACGAGACGATCTGCAACCCGATAGGCGACCTGAATTGCACCGGCGGCGTCGTGCGCTTCGCCATCCACTTCGAGCCAATCCTCATCCCGCTCTCGCTACTCTATCTGGTCATCCCGCAGGTCAAGTTGCTGCTGTTCTTGCAGGCGCTCGTCGTCGCCAGCGGCGCCTTCCCGGCGTATCTGCTGGCGACGCGGCGGCTGCGACAGCCGTTGTGGGGGCTGCTGATTGCGGCGCTGTTCCTGGTCTATCCGCCGCTGACCGCCGCTGTGGTGGATGACTTCCACCCGGAGGTCTTCGCCGCGACGATCCTGCTGTGGGCGTTTTACTGCCTGACGACGCGCCGCTATCGGGCGCTCGTGTTGCTGCTGGCGCTGGCGCTGCTCTGCAAAGAGACGCTGGCGCTCGATGTAATCGGCATCGGGTTATTTGTCGCGCTGTTCCATCGCCGCTGGCGGCTGGGGCTGGGCATCGTGGCGATGGGCGCGCTAACGCTGGCGCTGGCGCTGGCGTTGATGCACACCTTCAGCCCGCTCGGCCACTCGCCTGTAACGGGGCGCTTCGATGGGCTGCTGCACGCGCCCGCGCAGACACTGCTGGCGATGGCGCATGACCCGGCGCGGCTCAGCTATCTCATCAAGCTGCTTGGCCCGCTCGGCTTTCTGCCGCTGCTGGCGCCGTGGGTGGCTATCATCGCGCTGCCCTCAGCCGCGCTGAATCTGCTGAGCAGCGATCCGCTGATGTACTCCGGGCTGTACCAGTACAACACCGACATCGCCGCTGTGCTCGTGGTCGCCACGGTGGATGCGCTGGCCTGGGTCGCGCCATTGGTCGCGGGCTGGCTGGCCGAGGCGCGGCGACGCTTGCGCGCGGCGCAGGCGCCTGGCTGGCTGGCGGCCATCGTGCGCCCACAACTCGTGATCGCGCTGGCGCTGATTCCTGCGCTGGTAATCGGCTTAGGCGGCCAGGCGGCGCGCATCTCACAGCAGTTGACCGTGCGCCACATCTGGCCAGTCGTGACGCCGCATGACGTGCTCGGCGAACAGATCGCCGCCGAGATTCCGGCGAACGCCTCGGTCAGCGCGCAGTCCACGCTGGCGCCGCACCTCAGCCAGCGCACGACCATCTACCAGTTCCCCTCTGGCGTGCCGCAAGCTGACTATGTCTTCCTGGATGTCACTACGGGCAACTTCTATCCATTCACCGGCCCTGGCAGGTATGCGGCTGCTGTGCGGCAGGCGCTGACTGCTGGCTGGTACTCCATCGCCGACGCGCGCGACGGCTATCTGTTGCTCAAGCGCGCCCCTGAGGTACAGGCTGTCGCTGTCCAGCCGCCTGACTCGTTCTATACATT
Source organism: Ktedonobacterales bacterium (assembly GCA_025936795.1). Taxonomy (GTDB): domain Bacteria; phylum Chloroflexota; class Ktedonobacteria; order Ktedonobacterales; family JADMIN01; genus JAKAIY01. Next base: position 3,782 of record JAICSR010000318.1, read on the forward strand.
TGCCTATATAGATTCACTTGCAGGCGCGCAGCCAGTCAGCGCCAGCTTCGCGGGTGGCCTGCGACTGGTCGGCTATCAGATCAATCCGCCGCAGGTCTATCGGGTCGAGCCGGAGCTGACGATTTCGACGTTCTGGCAGGTCGCGCAACCGCTCAGCGCGCCGCAGACCGTCGTGATGACGCTGACCAGACCGAATGGCTCGCGCATGGTCTTCGCGGATTCCCTGACGCAGGAGTGGCTGCCACCCAGCGAATTTGCTCCAGGCTACCTCGTCCGCATGCAGACATGGCCGATCTACCTGGACGCCAACGGGCCAGGCAACTACACCCTGGGCGTGGAGGTGCGCAACGGCGCGCCCGATGCGCAGCCGCAGGCAGGCGCCGCCGTCGCCGCAACGCTGACCAGCGCGCCCGGCGCCAATGACTTCCCCCGCCTGGCTCCCGGCGGCGCGGGCGTCCTGCTAGCCAGCGTGCCACTGCACTGAGCGCGGCTCCCCCTCCCCAACCCCATCCCCGCTGCGGCGGGAGAGGCGCCTTCCGGACTCCCCTCACCAATGGCTCTTAGCAGAACCAGGCGTTGACGCCAGCGCGCAGGCCGGAAGGCGACACCTCCAGGCACGCGGCGCTCTCAGGGAAGATTTTGTCGGGGTTGAAGCGTTCGCGCGGATCGAAGGCCAGGCGCACCTGCGCCATCGCGGCGAGGTCGCGCGCGCTGAAGACATAGCGCATGGCGTCGCGCTTCTCCAGGCCGATGCCATGCTCGCCAGAGACCATGCCGCCCAGGTCCACGCAGGCTTTGAGCAGATCATTGCCTGCGCGCATCACCCGCTCGATGTCGCCGGGCTTGCGGCGGTCGAAGACCATGTTGGGATGCAGGTTGCCATCGCCCGCATGGAAGACGTTGGGGATCAGCAGCCCATACTCCGCGCCGATGCGCTCAACCTGCTCCATGATCTGTGGCAGGCGCGAGCGCGGCACGACCGCGTCTTGCAGGTAGAAGCTGGAAGTCATCTGGCCGAGCGCCGCCGCTGCGCCTTTGCGCCCCGCCCAGAGCGCC
>JAICSR010000028.1 GCA_025936795.1 Ktedonobacterales bacterium
AGCCCGCCAGCAGCATTGTCACGACTGATGCGCCCAGCAGCGCCGTCAGCAGCGCTCGCGCCGACCATCTGCGGCGTCGCCCGGTCGCGCGGGGCGCACGCTCCAGCCCTTGCCCATCCATCGTCACCGTCGAACCTCCTGCGCCGCGCATGTCCCGCAGCCTGCGAATGCCGCAGCAGGCGCAGCCGCTTACCGTGCGATCTGCGCCACTATCATTGTACACGCGCGCCAGGCGGTCCGAGTAACGGGATAGGCCGCTCGTCTACCCCAGGAGACACAAAGCCCCGCGCCGAGACGTTGCTCGACGCGGGGAATCAGATGCCAGCAGCCGATTGTGACGGGCGCAGTCGGCGCTAGAAGCCGAAGGGCGAGCCGCCGCCAAGGCCACCCAGCCCGCCGCCGCTGCCCATGCCGCCAAGGCCGCGCAGGCCCTTGCGCCCGCCGATGCCCTTCTGCATGCCCATCACCTGCTTCATCATCTTCTGCGATTGCTTGAATGAGATCAGCAGTTGGTTGATGTCCTGCACTGTCAGCCCACTGCCGCGCGCGATGCGCTTCTTGCGGCTCGCGTTAATGAGGTCGGGGTTATGGCGCTCCTCCATCGTCATCGAGAGGATGATCGCCTCGGTGTGCTTCATCTGGTCGCCTTCGAGCGCCTCTTTCACCGCGGGATCGCTCAGCGCCTTGCCCATGCCGGGAATCATCTCCAGCAGTTGGCTCAGCGGCCCCATCTTCTTCACCTGTCGCATCTGGTTGAGGAAGTCGTCGAGGTCAAAGCTGGCGTTGGCCATCTTCTTTTGCAGCTTGACGGCGTCCTTCTCGTCCATCTGCTCGCGCGCCCGCTCGATCAGCGAGAGCACATCGCCCATGCCGAGGATGCGCGTCGCCAGGCGATCAGGATAGAATGGCTCCAGCGCGTCGGTCTTCTCGCCCGTCCCCATGAACTTGATTGGGACGCCTGTGACCTCATGCACCGAGAGCGCAGCGCCGCCACGCGCATCGCCGTCCATCTTCGTCAGGATCAATCCCGTCAGCCCGACGGTCTTGTTGAACTCATCGGCCACGCGCACAGCGTCCTGGCCAGTCATCGCGTCCACCACCAGCAGCGACTCGTTGGGGTTGACGCGCTCGCGGATGGTCGCGACCTCGCGCATCAGGTCTTCGTCAATGTGCAGGCGACCCGCTGTGTCAATGATGAGCAGCGTGATGGCCTGCTCGCGCGCCCACTTCAGCGAGCGCTGCGCGATGTCCACTGGCTTCGCGCCCGCTGCCTCCCAGTAGACGGGGATGTCGAGCTGGCGGCCAAGCTGCTTGAGCTGCTCGACGGCGGCGGGGCGCTGCATATCGGCGGCAACCATGCCGGGCTTTTGGCCATTCTTGCGGAAGTATTGCGCCAGCTTGGCCGCGTGCGTCGTTTTGCCGGAGCCTTGCAGGCCAACCAGCATCAGCACCGTTGGCGGCGAGCCGGCGAAGGTGATTTTGCCAGATTGTCCACTATCTGCGCCGCCCAGCATCTTGACCAGCTCGTCGTAGACGATGCTGATGACCTGCTGCGCTGGCGAGAGGCTCTCCAGCACGTCGGCGCCGACGGCGCGCTCCTGCACTCTGGCGACAAACTGCTTGACCAGCTTGAAGTTGACGTCGGCCTCCAGCAAGGCCTGCCGCACTTCGCGCATCGCGTCGGCGACGTCCTTTTCAGTAATCTTGCCCTTGCCGCGCAATCGGTCAAAGACGGTTTCGAGTCGCTGAGACAGACTCTCAAACATATGCTATACGCCTCCTGGGCGGAGTGTGACGTGAAAGACACGCGCGAGACATCGCGGAGCAAGCGCAGACAAAGCAAACGGTGTGGGTCACGCGCGCCAGCCCTGCTGAGCGGGAGAATTATCCGAGGTTAGTATACCATGTAGCACGGGCGGACTGGCGCAGGTTCTAGGCCTCTAGCCGCTGAGACACCGCCTGCCAGATCTTCCTGGCAAGCGTCTCTGGTGTAGCGGTCGCATCGAGGACAATCCAGCGTTGCGGCTCAGCCTCGGCCAGCGCCAGATAGCCATCACGGACCCGCTGATGAAACGCCAGCGCCTCTTTGTCCAGCCGGTTCAACTCCTCGCCATCCTCGTGTCCCAGGAGCGTCTGCCGTTGTCCTTGCTCGACCTGGGCGTCAGGAAGCAGCGTCATCTGCCGTGGACGCGCCCGCTTACGGCGGCGATCTAGCCCCACCTCGACTGGCACATCCATCAGCAGCGTAAGGTCGGGGGTGAGGCCATCTGTCGCCATCTGCTGCAACGCGCGCAGGGCGCCGAGGTCGTAGCCGCGCCCATAGCCCTGATAGGCTAGCGTCGCATCGGCGTAGCGGTCGCTGATGACCACTGTCCCAGCCGCCAACCATTCACAGATGCGTGCGACGTGCTGCGCGCGCGCCGCTGAGAGCAGCAGCGCCTCGGTCAGTGGCAGTATCGGCTCGGCAGCCTCTTCTTTGGGGGCCAGCCCAGCGCGCGCCAGCGCTTCAAGACTGTCCTCAGGATGGAGCAGCAACGCGCGCATGGCGACAGCCAACGGCGTGCCGCCCGGCTCGCGCGTCAGCCTGTCGCGATGCCCCGCTGTCTCCAGTCGCGCCGCAAGCAGCCTGGCTTGAGTAGATTTGCCGGAACCGTCGCCACCCTCGAAGGTGATGAAATAGCCTGGCATGTACCCTCACACCTTGTACTGGCCGACGCGGGCGCCTTCGGAGCCATCGGGCAGTGTGACGATCTCGATGTCGCCAAAGAGCGTGGGCGCCTCGTCGCGCATGATGCGCGCCAGCTTCACCGCAAAGCGCCGAATCTCCGGCTCAGCGCCCTCGCCACCACGCAGCGTGATGATCCAGCGCAAGGCGCGGGCGTTCGCGGAGAACATCAACTTCGTCTCGGTTGCGTTGGGCAGCACGCTGCGCGCCGCCTCGCGCGCCATCTTCATGCGCGCCGTACGCCCCAGGTCCGGATGCTCCGCCTGCACCTTCGCTGCCAGCGTCTCGACCAGCGTCGTGTACGACTCGTGCGCGCGCTCAATGGCCGCCAGCCAGGTCGCGTGCAATTCAGGATCGCCCGCGATGATGCCTGGCTCGACAAAATCGGCGGTAGACTCGTCCACGTAGCGCTGCGAGAGCTGGCTGATTCCCGTGCCAGCACGATGCCGCACCAGTTCATGCGTGAAGCTGCGCGAGACGCCCGTGATGAGCAAGTCCCAGACAGCATGCTCTAGCACCGAACCGTGGCCCTGGCCGATCAGATTGCCGATGTAGGAGGCGTTGGTCTTGCGGAATTGCTTCGAGCCGAATGACAAGTAGCAGATTCTGCCCGCCAGCTCGACGATCAGCTCGGAGCCGCGCTCGGCATCGGTCTCCCACTCTGTCTCGTGATCCGCGAGGAAGCGGCTGACAGCCTCCTGGTCAATACTCTGGCGGCCAACGATGTAGATCTCCGGCTCGGTGATGATCCGCATGCGGTCGAGTCTCCCTTCCGACTAATCGCCACGCTAGCGAACGGGCCTCTCTATCCTACCATTCAGCGAGCAGACTCGCTAGCTGAATGGTAGGGGATGCGGTGAGATGTTAGGAAGGGATGCGCCGCGCACAGCGCACTGCGGCGCGACGCCACGGCTAGCTCCCGTTGGCGTTCGCGCCGCGCTGTCGAACAACACGCTATGGCTGCAGCAGTTCATCGTCGGGTGTGGCTGGCCCCTCGTCAATCACGTCCACACCGCGCGCTTCGGCGATGTGCGAGCGGTCCACGACGGTGCGGCCATGACTCTCGATATCCGGCTCTTCCGCGTCGGTAACCACATCGCGCCCGTGCGTCTCGCTTCCTCGGCTGAGATCATGCACATCGCGCCCTTGCGACACTTCCTCGTCGCCGGCTTGCTCCTCCCTGATCGGACGGTCGAGCAGATCGTCATCGTTGTCAATCCTGTCGTCGCGCATGGTGTCCTATCCTTTCCGCGCTGCCGCTTGCGCTGCGCGATCATTGCGCACGGCGCTGCTGCACACGCTTAGCCACACTGTACCACGGTTTGACATAACCGCTGGAGCGGTCATTCCGCTACCAAACCACTGAACGCAGCAGAGGCGCCAGATTCTTGCAGTGAGCGTGTGGCTGCGCAGCCAGCGCACGCGCAGATCACGGGCGCGCCCGCTCGATTGGGCGCGAACGGAGGCCGCGCAAGAATGCGATGGTCGGAACCAGACCGATCAGGGCGAGAATTGCGAAAACCGGCGCCATCGCAGGCGATGCGGTTGGGTCGCTGAGGCGCCCGAAGACCTGATCAGTCGCGATGCTCACGGACTCGATCACTCCGTAGACCAGAAACAGTCCCGCCAGCGTGTATCCCCAGGCGCGACGCTGCCAGAGCCAGACGACGGCCACAACTGTAAGTGGGAGGCTGATCGCCAGGTCCATGACGTGCACCGGGTTCGTCAGCATCCTCGTTCCCACCAGGCTTTGTGGTGTGGCGCCGCTGACAATGGCTGGAATGATGTCCTTTAGCCATGCGATAGCGAACAGCGCCGTGGTGGTCAGCAGATAGCCTCCGACAAATCGTATCGGCGTCTTGCGCCCGAAGCGTTGGCGCAGCGTGACGACATTCATGTGGGTCAGCAGCGCCACCAGCGACCACAGCGCCAGCGAGAGCGTCGCCACATACAGCAGGAACAGCCTGTTGAAGCTGGTTGCGAAGGCGAAGAACACGGCGTTGTAAAGCACGTAGCTCAGCGCGCCCAGCCAGACAATCTGCGCGCGTAGCGACCCACGAGCCGCCAGCGCCATTGCGATCAGCAGTGTGGGGATGGCGCCGAACAGGATGACCACATCTGTGCCGCGCGCATTGCCAGCAGTCATCGCCGTATCATGAAAAAGGCTCGTGTCGAACACGCCGACAGCCGCCGCCACTCCCGCGACGACCGCCAGAGCGGCTGACAGCCAGAACGCCAGCGTCGGCCTGCTGTGCAGCGGCGTTCGCTCGCTGTGCTCGGCGCTCGGCGCCACCGCTGGCTGTGTCGAAATCTCACGTTGGCGAGTAGATGTATGGTCTTGCAACATGACACTTGCTCCCCTGACGAGCGTCTCCATTGGCTCCGCGCTCATCCAGAGCGCTACTCACAGCTTGCCCCAGCGCACGCACAGCCAGGTCACAGCTGTGGCGCCTGGCGTCACGAGGGCGTCACATCCTGGCGACAGCATCGTAGCGCGTATTACCGAGGCGGGCCTGAGCGCAGCACACCCAGCGCATCGAGCGCCAGTGCCGTCGCCACAATCGCCGCCGTCTCTGCGCGCAAGATGCGTGGCCCTAGCGTGACGGGCAACGCGCCTGCCGCACGGGCCAGCGCCACTTCGCCCGCTGAGAAGCCGCCCGCTGGCCCGATGAAGAGCCAGACGGCAGGCGCCGTTGGGCCATTTGCGCCGACCTCTGGCGGGCGATGCGCGGCCTCGTGGGCCAGCGTCTCGCTCAGCGGCGCGGCGGCCTCCTCTTCCCAGGGGATCAGCGCGATGGCGTCGGCGGGCACGTTGGCGAGCGTCTCGGACAGCGTCTTCGGCGCCGCCAGCTCTGGCAGCCACGACCCGCCGCACTGCTCCAGCGCCTCAGCGAGGATGCGCTCGTAGCGCCGTTGTTTCGCCGCGCCGAACTCCTCCACCGCCGCCAGCGCGCGCTCGGTCTGCAATGGCGTGAACGCGGCGACGCCAAGCTCGGTCCCCTTCTGCAGCGCCCACTCGAAGCGCGCCGCCTTGAGCAGCCCCAGGCAGAGCGTCAATCGCACACGGGGCTGCGGTAGACCCGCCTCACGCGCCCCCACCCGCACGCTCACCATCCGGCGCGTGATCTGCGTCAGCTCGGCGGCATATTCGCCGCCCGCGCCATCCAGCAGGCGCACGATGTCGCCGAGGCCCAGACGCAGCACATCGCGCGTCTGATGAGCGATCTCATCGGGCAGTGTCAGTTCTGCGCCGGGGACAAGCGCATCGCGGCTCAGCAGGAAACGGCCAGCGGGCATCGTTGCGCGCCTCTCACTCTATGGCGACTGCATGGTATTGGCTATGGTATTGGCGACCAGCCGTCAGTCTATCCCGCACGTGTGCGCCGCCGCCAGGGATTCGGGGGATTGTCGCACGCCGCCGCCATGTCATACGCTGCCCACGACGAACCGCTGACGAAGCGCGCGGCGCCGACGCCAGCGCGACCTGACACGGCGGCAACGATGGAGGCGATGCAGCGCTATGGCCGATAGTTTCAAGGCGCTTGTGCTGGACGAGCGCGATGGACAGGTGACCGCTTCGATTCAGGAGCTCGCGCGCGATGCGCTCCCTGCGGGCGACGTGCTGGTGCGCGTGGCCTACTCTGGCCTCAACTATAAGGATGGACTGGCGCTGGCGGGCAAAAACAAGGTCGTGCGCTTCTATCCGATGGTTCCAGGCATAGATTTCTCAGGCACGGTCGAGGAATCGAGTTCGCCGCAGTTCAAGCCGGGCGACCGCGTCGTTTTGACTGGCTGGGGTGTGGGCGAGCGCCACTGGGGCGGCTACGCGCAGTACGCGCGTGTCCAGGGCGAGTGGCTCGTGCCGCTGCATGCGGATATTGATCTCCAGCAGGCGATGGCGATTGGCACTCCTGGCGTGACGGCTATGCTCGCTATCGTCGCGCTGGAGGAGCATGGCATGCAGACGGATGGTCACGAGATTCTCGTAACTGGCGCGTCCGGCGGCGTTGGCAGCATGGCTGTGGCGATCCTGGCGACGCTGGGCTACAAGGTTGTCGCCGAGACTGGCAAAGCCGCGATGGCCGATTATCTCAAGTCGCTCGGCGCGCACGACATCCTCGACCGCGCGGCGCTCGCCCCATCGGGCGGCCCGCTCGGCTCGGCGCGCTGGGGCGGCGTGGTGGATACGGTCGGCGGCGAGATGCTCGCGGGTGCGCTGCGCACGCTGGCCTATGGCGCGAGTGTGGCGGCCAGTGGCAACGCAGGTGGCTTCGAGTTGCGCACAACGGTCCTGCCGTTCATTCTGCGCGGCGTCAACCTGCTGGGCATTGATTCGCTGCCCGTGCCACAGGCGCGCCGCATCGCCATCTGGAACCGCCTGGCCAGCGATTTGCCGAAGAGCGCCATCGAGCGCACGATGCGTGTCATTCCACTAGGAGAGGCGCGTAGCATGGCAGACGAGATTCTAGCCGGACGCACGACCGGACACCTCGTGGTGGATGTGAACGCCTGAGCGGCGCATCTAGCGTGATCGTTGGTGTGGCGCCAGACCTCACCCCCGACCCCTCTCCTCGCAGGAGAGGGGAGCCTGGAAATGCCCTCTCTCCCAGCGGGCGAGGGGAGATGTGAAAGCCCCTCTCCCGCCGCAGCGGGGGAGGGGTTGGGGAGGGGGCAGCGTCCATCGCTCAGTCAGTGGCGCGGCGACCGATCAGCGTCACCCAGTCGTTCTCCACCACCTCGCGAATCTCTGTCAGCCCGGCGGCGACCAGCGGGGCGACCGCCTCGTCGCGGCGCTCCTCGATGATGCCGCTGGCGATCAGCAGGCCGCCGGGCCGTGTGGCGCGCAGCAACGCTGGCGCAAGCTGTCCGATGACCCGCGCGATGATGTTGGCCAGCACGAGATCATAGGTTCCGATCTCGGCGCCGAGAAATGCGACCTCTGGCGGCAGCGGGAGGTAGGCCTCGCTATCGGCGCCCTCCAGCGTGGCGAGACGCGCGTCCACCCGGTCGGCCAGACCATTCAGTCGCGCATTCTCCGCCGTCGCCTCAACCGCGACGGAACTCACGTCGAGTGCGAGCGCGCTGGCGGCGCCCAGCTTGAGCGCGGCCAGCGAGAGGATGCCAGAGCCGCAGCCGACATCCAGCACACGGTCGCCGGGGCGCACGGCCTGCTCTACCAGGCGAACACAGTTGCGTGTGGTGGGGTGCAGTCCCGTGCCGAATGCCATGCCGGGGTCAAGCTCGATCACGACCTGATCGCCCGTGGGCGCATAGTCGCGCCAGGAAGGGCGAATGACGACGCGCTCCCCCAGCGGCAGCGGATGGTAGTGCTCTTTCCAGGCGTTGGCCCAGTCTTGCTCGGCCACGCGCTTCGACTGCACCTCGCCAATCGCTCCCGGCGCAATCTGGCGCAGCCGCCACATGCCCTCCTCGATGCGCGCGCGTGTCTCCTCTGCAGCGACGTCGTCCGGTATCCAGACACGGCAAGTAACTTGCGCGCCGGGAATCGGGAAGTGTGTCAGGCCATCGTCGCGCAGCTCGAAAGGCTCTTCGATGGCCACGCCGCCCTGCGTGTAGCGGCTGATGACTTCGGTGATAGACTCGACGGTTTCAGGATCGGCAGTGACGCTCAACTCAAGCCAGTACGCGGGCATCGGCGCTCTCCCAAGACTCTGACGGCGCTGTGGCCGCGTTGACAGTTACGCTCCGCAGTGCAGCAGAGCCGCCACAGTGTCGCCCACCGCACGTCCCGCCGTCAAACTACGCAGCGGCCGCCGCGTGGCGCGCCTGCGAGCCTTTGACGCGCTGAGGCGCCGCGCCGTATTGTGCAGTAAGGATGGTTCGAGAGCGCGCAAGGCGGTCTCCGATAGCGATGAAGGGGCAGAGTCATGGCGCAAGATATGGTGCGAGACGAGGCGCTGGCGCAGTTGCGCGCCGGGCAAGAGGCGCTGGCGCAGGGACGCCTCGTGCGTGCGACCCAGGCGCTCGGCGACGCTGAGACACGCTTCAATAAACTCGGCGATCCGGTGCGCGCGGGCGATGCGCGTGTGGCCCTGGCGGAGACACAGCGCCAAAACGGCGCCGTGGACCAGGCTGCTAGCAGCTACGAGCGCGCCATCACGCTCTATAAGCAAGCGGAGAACGCGCAACGTGAAGCGGCTGCGACACTGGCGCTCGGCCACATCGAACGTCAGCGCGGACGGATAGACGCCGCCTGGCAGCAGTATTTTCTCGCGCTCCGTCTCTTTGAGAAGGAGCAGGATACGGGCGGCCAGGCGAGCGCGTCGCTGGCGCTGGGGCATATCGAGCGGCAGCGTGGACGTTACGAGCGCGCGGCGGACTATTACGGCAAGGCGCGCGAGCTGTATAACGCCGCGCACGACGCCGTGGGCGAGGCCGATGCGGCGCGCGGGCAAGGTGAGATGCTCGCGGCCAGCGCCAGCTACGCCGACGCCGACGCTGCGCTGCGCCATGCGCTCGCGCTCTATCAGCGTGGGCGCGACCAGTTTGGCGAGGTGGATACACTGGTCAGTCTGGGCCGCATGCAGATGGAGAGCGCGCACCTCGATGGAGCCGCCAGCAGCTTTGGCCAGGCCATCGGGCTGGCCATCCCGGTGGAGTATGAGCTGGGTGAGGCTGATGGCGTGCTGGGTCTGGCCGAGGTCGCGCTGAAGTCTGGGCGGCTCGATCAGGCGCTCGATAGCGCGGTCAAGGCTGGCTCGACCTACAATGCGACCAGCAGCGCGCTGGGATCAGCCGAGGTCAATCGTGTGCTGGGCGAGATCAACCTGCGGCGTGGCCAGCTCCTTCAGGCCAACACGACTTTCGAGCGCGCGATGCGTTCGTATCGCACCTTGCGCGCTCAGGTGCCCTATACCCGCGCGATGCTCGGCGCCGCCGAAGCGAACCGGCGCAGAGGCACGCCGCGCAAGGCCGAGGACCTCTTCACCGAGGCGCAGGCGCTCGCGCTGGAGGTGACACAACCCGTGCTGGAGGGCGAGGCGCTGCTTGGGTTGGCGCGCATCGCTCGCACGCGCGGACGCGCCGATCTTGCCGCCCCCTGGCTGCATCAGGCGGAGCAGCGCTTCAAGTCGCATCATAGCCCCGCGCTCGTGGCTCACGTCACGCTCGAACTGGCGCGGCTGGCGCTGACCGCCGGACGGCTCGACGAGGCCCATCATCTCGTAACACATGCGCTCAAGCAGGCGCGCCAGGCGACCAAGGCGACCGGCGAGCGTGGCCCCGAAGCGCTGGCCAACGCCGTCTGGGCGGCTGTGGCGATGACGATGGGACACCTCGATCAGGCGCGCGCGCATGCGCACGAGGCGGGACACCTGGCTGAGGAGGAGGCCGACGAGCAGGCGCTCGTCGAGGCGGCGCTGGCGGGGGCGGAGGCCGAGCTGATCGCCGAGAGCCTGCAATCGGCGGTCAACGCATTCAACCATGCGCAGGCGGTGGCGCAGGCGCATGAAGCGACCGTCGCCGATGCGCTGACCAGCGTCGGGCTGGCGCGTGTCCTGCTGCGCCGCGAACTCTGGGATGAGGCGGCGACGATCTTCCAGGAGGCGCTCCCGCGTCTGCGCGCCGCTGAAGATGTCGCAGCGCAAGCGCTGGCGCAAGCTGGTCTGGGTGAGGCGCGGCGCAACCTGGATGACCGCTCCGGCGCGCATGTCGCGTTCGCCGAGGCGCTGCGGCTGGCGCGCGAGTGCGCCAACCCGCTGCTGGAGGCCGAAGCGCTGAGCGGCGAGGCGCGTACGCTGCTCTCTGATGCGGAAGCAGCGACGGCCGTGGAGCGCTACCGCGAGGCGCTGGCATTGATCAAGCGTGTCGGCGGCTCCATCGCTGATCTGGGCGACCGCGCTTCCTACTACGATGACTATGCGTCGGTCTACACCGAGGCGATCTTCGCCGCCGCCAGAGACGATTCTGAGGAATCGGTGATGGGGTTCACAGCAGAGTTCGCGGCAAGCGCCACGCGGCCGGGTCGCCAGGCGGCGGCGCAGCGACTGCGCGAGTATGCCCAGAGCATCCCCACCAGCGGACGCGACCTGGAGCCAGACATGCAGGAGCGCAACAAGCGGATGGTCGCGCTGCTCAACTCGGCGCGCAAGGTGGTCGCGCGCTAGCCCACCTTTGAGCGAGGCGCACGGGCGCGCGCAGGCCTGGCAGCCGTGGCGGGTGCGTTAGGCGTAGCAGGCACAGCGGGCACGCCGGGTTTGGCTTGCACGGTTGGCGTGGTCGACCTGGTTGGGCTGGTTGGTTTGACCGACACGGCAGGCTTGCCTGGCTTGTCTCGTTTGGCTACCTTTGGGGTCGCCTTGTCGGGAGCGCTGGACCTGCTGGGCATGGTAGGCATGGCGGGCCTGGGAGATTTGGCTTGCTTGGCAGGCTTGGCAGATACAGCTTGTGCGACTGACTTGGAAGACTCGGCCTGTTTGCCGGGTTTAGCAGACATGGCCGGTTTGGCTGTGCTGGCTGTGCTGGCGGGCTTGGGATGATTAGCTGGCTTAGCTTGCGAAGGCGCCTTGGCTTGCTCGGTTGCTTTGGTGGGCTTGACTGACTTGACTGACTTGACTGACTTGGCCGGCTGGGTTGCCTTGGCGGGCGCGTTCGGCTTGATAGGCGCGGCTGTCGCTGCAACAATGGCAGGCGCTGGGCTGCTGGTGGCGCGTCTGACTGTGCTCGCTGCGCGCTGCGCTGCGGACACGAGGCCCCTGGCGGGACTGGTAGCGAGGCTCTTGGTGGCGCGCCGTGGACGCTCGCCTGCCTCGATGCCGATCAGGAAATAATTGGGGCGCATCGCCGCGCTTGGTGTCACCCGCAGCGTTGGCGGCAGCGCCACAGTGGGCGGCTTGCCAGGCTTCGCCCCGGCCCTTGGAGCGCGCTTACGCGCGGCTGCCGCAGTGGCGCGAGCAAGGTCAGCGTTGAACGTCTCGACCTGAGCGGGGTGCGCCTCACACACGGTGGGACGCCAGCCCGTGCGCTCGCTGTAGCGCTCGACTGCGCTGACGATCTTCTCCATCAGCGGGCGTCGTGGATCGTCATCAAACCAGAGCAGACCTTCTGCGATCATCGGTGTGTTCCTGTCGTGTGTGAGGTTATACTACGCACAGAGCATCTAAAACATATGTTCTAAATGAGAGTGTACGAGATGGAAATAGCGCCGGTCAAGCGGCGCGAAAAGAGAACAGGCGGCAGGGCGCTCACCTGTCCTCATGCTCGCATGCAGCGTCACACCTCACGTGGTTGGCGTGGACGCTCAGCCGCCCTTGTTGGGCGGCCCACCACCGCCGTTGCCACCACCGTCACCACCGCCCCCGCCTGGAGTGCCGCCAGGCCCGCCACCGGTTCCGGGGACAGGTGTCGCTGGCGCTGGAGCGCAGTAGTTCCACGGGTTGGTGTCGTCCTGCGTGAAGCACGGCGTGAAGTTGGTTCCTGTGCTGCCGATATTGTTCGCGGGCAGCGCGCCCGACAGGAACCAGTCGGTGGTAGTGATGTTATTCGAGGTCCAGGTCGCCCGCTGGACGCCAGTTGGCGCGGGGAAGTCGCGCTTGGGAAGGTTATCGCGCTGCTCGGCGTAGAGCATCGCACGATACCACGTTGGCGCGGCGCCCGTGATGCCATCAATGCGATGCATCGGCGTGTGGTCGTTGTTGCCAGCCCACACCGCCATCGTGTAGTCCATCGTGTAGCCGACGGTCCAGTCGTCGGTGAAGTCTTGCGCCGTGCCGGTCTTCACTGCCGCTGGCCAGGCGTTCTTGCTCGTCCCATGCGCCGCGTAGATTGCGCCGCACTCCTTCGAGCCAGTCGGCCCCTGATGTGACGACGTGATATAGCCGGGCAGATCGGGGCTGATCAGCGGATCGAGGAAGAGCGGCGAGCAGAGGCCAAACTCGGTGCGAGCGCCGTTGTCTTCGAGCACGCTCGTGGTCATGTAGGTTGCCTGCGGTGTCAGCACCTGCACTGGGCGCGGCTGCTGGTAGGTATAGAGCGTATTGCCCAGGCTGTCGCTGATGCTGTTAATGCTGTGCAACGGGATGAACTGGCCGTAGTTCGCCAGCACCGTGTACATCTGCGCCATATCGTAGGGGGTCACGTCGAGCGTGCCAAGCACTGACGAGAGACCCCACGTGCCCAGGTAGTCGCTGGGTCGCAGCCCCATGCGAGTCGCATTGCGCTCCACATCAGGAATGCCAGCGTACTGCATCACCTTGACCGCTGGGATGTTGAGCGAGTTTTGCAGCGCATCACGCAAGGTGATCTCACCCGAGAAGTGCGGCGACCCAATGTAGAAGTCGAGCGGCTTATAGGGCTTGTTCTGTCCGGCGTCCCAGAAGACTGTCGGGGTGTCGGCGATGGTCATCGCCGGGAACCAGCCCTTCTCGAACGCGGTCGTGTAGACAATCGGCTTGAACGACGAACCGGCGCTGCGCTGCCCCTGTGTGACGACGTTGAACTGGCCATTCATGTGCGTGCTGTAGTAGTCCACGCTACCCAGCATGACTTTGATGTCGCCAGTGCTCTGCTGCACCATAATGCCCGCCGTGTTCGTCACGTGGTCGTTGCGGATCAGCCCTCCGCCGCCAAAGTCGTCGTGATCGTTGCCATACAGGTGCGTCTCCATCGCCGCCTGCGTATGGTTTTGCAGGTCGATATCGAGCGTCGTATAGACATTCAGGCCGCTGCGCGAGAGCGAGACCTGACCAGCGACTACCATCGAGGCGAGTTGCTGGAGGACGAAGTCGGTGAAGGCGGGCGCGAGGCTCTTCATGCCGTAGTGCAGGTTGCCGAAGAAGCCCGGCTGGCTGGCCTCAGCCTCCGCCGCCTTCGCCTGCGCCTGCGTGATGTAGCCATACTTCACCATGTCAGAGAGCGCCTCGTGCTGGCGCGCCTGCGCTGTGGAGAAGTGGCTGATTGGGTCGTTGGTGTTTGGGTTCTGCGGGATGCCCGCTAGCATCGAAGCCTGCGCCAGGTCAAGCTGCTGGGCAGCGGTCTCGCCTGTGGTGGGGTTGTCCTGATAGCCAAAGTAGATCTGCGCGGCGGAGTCTATACCGTAGGCCTCGTGGCCATAGCCAATCGAGTTGAGGTACATCTGCAGAATCTGCTGCTTGGTATAGGTCCCCGATTCCGTCATACCGACGGCGAGGATCGCCTCCTGGAGCTTGCGGCTATAGCTCTCGTGCGAGCCAAGGATGTTGAGCTTGAGCAACTGCTGCGTAATCGTGCTGCCACCCTGCGAGATAGTCCCGTTGGAGAAGTTCGCCTGGGCGGCGCGCACGATTGAGGTCGCGTCAATGCCTGGATTCGTCCAGAAGGTATGGTCCTCAATCGCAATGGTGGCGTTGACGACGTTGATTGGCATCTGCGAGAGCTGGATGCTGTGCTGCGCGCCAAAATTGTCGCGCTGATAGAGCAGAACGCCCTTGCTATCATAAATGCGCAGACTGTCGCGCGCCGAGACGGTGCGGCTGAGCGCGGCGATGGACACCTGCTCGGTCGAGTAGTA
This sequence comes from Ktedonobacterales bacterium, assembly GCA_025936795.1. GTDB lineage: Bacteria > Chloroflexota > Ktedonobacteria > Ktedonobacterales > JADMIN01 > JAKAIY01. The sequence continues at coordinate 14,232 of JAICSR010000028.1, forward strand.
GGCGGCGGCGGCGCTCACCGAGGTCGCCAGCACACCAACTGTCAACACGAGCAACGCGATGATGGACGCCCAGGCGGCGCGTGTCAGCGTCGCCGATTTGGCGGCGGCGCGTGCGCGCGAGGTGCGGCGCACATAGAGCGTGTAGCGCAGGCGGCGGCGATTCGCCCGCAGGCGGTTGGCGCCCATCAGCGGCGTCACGCCTGCGACGAAAGGCGGGCGGTATGGCTCGGCTGGCCCCACGGCGCCATCGGGGGCATCTTCGGTCACATCTTCGAGCGCATCGCCATCTGCATCGCCCGACGCTGCGATGTCAGCCGCGCTGGTGGCCGCGACCGTCGGCGTGTCGTCAATGAACGGCGTCAGCGGCTCATCCGGCGCCGGGGGCGCTGGCTGCTCCTGATCGGGAGTGAGTTCGGGAGTGAGTTCGGGTGTCTCATCAGCAGGCGCTGGTGATTGCTCCGCTCCGTCCACCGGCTGGCTGGGGACGCCAGCATCGTCGCGCGGGAAATCCTCTGGCGGTGGCGGGGTTCCTGGCGTATCCAACGACGATCCTCCATGATGACGAGTGGCGTTCAGCGCGCAATGACGCTCGCTCGCCGCCTCTGCTTGACAGCCTGGCGCTCAACTGGATAGACTGCGCTCATATGCGCTCTAGTGCAGGAGTCATGGGCGCTCGACGCTCTGTCTCCTTTGAATCCGCTCATTCGGTAAGACGGCTGAGCGTCGAGAGAAGTCGCGGCGCACGCCCGAACGGACGCTTAGTATTTGCTGAGCCTCACGCAGCGGCGCGATCCGGCGACCATTCGTGAACGGATGCGCTGCCACCACGGCCCTGTGCGCGGTACTTCCATTCCAGGAGCTAGTTTCGTTATGTCGCAGAGTTCCGACAGCGCCGCGCTGATGAGCGCGAGCGATCCTCATACTACCACGACACGAGCCGCACGCACCCGTTTTGCGCCCAGCCCGACAGGGTTTCAGCACATCGGTGGATACCGCACGGCTCTCTTTAGCTGGCTCCTGGCGCGCCACACTGGCGGCCAATTCCTGCTTCGCATCGAAGACACCGATACCGCACGCACTGTGCCAGGCGCTGTTGACGCAGTGATCGAAGGATTCAAGTGGCTAGGGCTGGAGATTGACGAGGGGCCAGAGGTCGGCGGTCCATTCGGGCCATACTTCCAGACGCAGCGCCGCGACCTGTACCTCATCTACGCTGAGCAGCTGATCGCCGGAGGCCATGCCTACCGCTGCTTCTGCACACCTGAGCGCCTCCAGCGGGTGCGCGAGGAGCAGCGCGCCCGCAGCGAGCCGCCGCGCTATGACCGCCACTGCCGCTATCTGACCCCCAGCGAGATCGCAGCGCAACTCGACGAGGGGCAGAGCTATGTCGTGCGCCTGGCCGCGCCGACCTCCGGCAAAACCGTCGTCAAAGACGCGCTGCGCACTGAGATCGTCTTCGAGAACGCCAGCCTGGATGACGCCGTGCTGCTGAAGTCGAATGGTTTGCCGACCTATCACCTGGCGAACGTGATTGACGACCACCTGATGCTGATTACGCATGTGCTGCGCGCCGAGGAGTGGATTCCCAGCGCGCCGCTGCATGCCATCACCTATCAGGCGCTGGGCTGGGAGCCGCCGATCTTCGCACATGTGCCCGATGTGCTGGCCCCCCAGGGCGGCAAGAAGCTGAGCAAGCGCTTTGGCGCGATTCCCCTGCTGGAATATCGCGAGCGCGGCTACCTGCCCGCCGCCATCTTGAATTACATGGCGTTGCTGGGCTGGTCCTACGATGACAAGTCGAATACGCTCTCGCGTGAGCAGTTGATTGAGGCCTTCGATCTCGACCGCGTAGGCGTCGCGCCTGCGCGCTACGACGAGGAGCGGCTGCTCTGGTTCAACGGCTACTACATTCGCCAGCTTGCGCCCGAAGAGTTGACCGGTCACGTCCTGCCCTTCATGGAGCGCGTCGAGGCCGAGGGCGGTCTACCCGATAGCGTCGCCCGCCCGCTGGATCGCGCCTATACCGCGCGTGTGCTCCAGCTCGAGCAGGAGCGCATGAAGACGCTGGCCGATGCGCCCGCCATGACCTCCTTCTTCTTTGTCAACGCATTGAGCTATGAGCCACGGACACTGATCGCGAAGCATATGGACGCCGAGCGCACGCTGGATGGTCTGCGGCGCTCGCATGCGACGCTGGCCGCGCTGACTGGCTGGGAGGCGGCGGAGATGGAGGCGCGGCTGCGTGAGCTGGTCGCGGAGCTTGGCCTCAAGCCGGTGCAACTGTTCACCAGCCTGCGTGTCGCTGTCACAGGGCGCACCGTCTCGCCGCCGCTCTTCGAGACGATGGAGACGCTGGGACGCGCGACCTCGATGGCGCGCATCGAGCAGGCGATTGAGGCGCTGGCGGCCTACCCTGGGTGAGGTGGATGCGACCCGCGACTGCCTCACGTCGCGGCGCGCAATACGGCTGATTGGGCCTGCAAGTTGCGTCGCTGCGCCTGAGCGGCTAGAATTGGGGCGACCCTCACTGCGCGCTGGCCAGTGGTGGAGGGAGCATCCTACTCATGGAAGCGTCATCATAATAACTTGCCCTGGGAGGTCGTGTTGAAGGTTCTCGTCGCTGGAGGAGCAGGCTTTATTGGCTCCCACCTGTGCGCGCGTCTGCTGCGCGAGGGACATACTGTTGTCTGCGTAGACAATCTGCTAACCGGCGCCGAGCGCAACATTGCTCCGCTGCGCGCAGGGGATTCGGCTGCGCGTTTCACCTTCCTGCAGCGCGATGTGACCGAACCGCTCGACAGCGCGGGCGACGCGGCAGATGCGCTAGCCGCGATTGACGCGATCTTTCAGCTTGCCAGCCCGGCCAGCCCGATTGGCTACTGGAATCACCCCTTCGAGACGATTCGCGTCAACACCATCGGCACGACGAATCTGCTGGAGGTGGCCCGCAAGCAGGGCGCGCGCCTGCTGACCGCCTCGACCTCCGAAGCCTACGGCGACCCGCTGGTTCACCCGCAGCGCGAGGACTACTACGGCAACGTCAACCCGATTGGCGTGCGCGCCTGCTACGACGAGAGCAAGCGTCTGGGCGAGACGATCACGATGGAGTATGTGCGGCGGCGCGGCGTGGACGCGCGCATCGTGCGCATCTTCAACACCTACGGCTCCAACAGCCAGCTCAACGATGGCCGCATGATCCCGAACTTCATCACGCAGGCGCTCTCGCATCAGCCAGTGACGATTCATGGCACGGGCGAGCAGACGCGCAGCATCTGCTATGTAGATGATCTGGTGGACGGCCTGATGCGCGCGCTCTTCACCGAGCAGACGACCGGACAGGTCTACAATCTGGGCAATCCGGAGGAGCAGACGATCAAGCAGTGGGCGCAGCGCATCATCCGCCTCTGCGACTCGCCCTCGGCGCTGGTCTTCGAGGCCAGGCGCGAGGATGACCCCGAGCGGCGCCGCCCCAATATCGAGAAGGCGCGCACGCAGCTTGGTTGGGAGCCGCGCGTCACGCCGGATGACGGCCTGACCCGCACGATTGCCTGGTTTCGCAGCGAGATGGAACGTGAGGGCGTATGTTTGCCAGCGCGGGCAGGCTAGCCGCCCGGCAGGACGCGCTCACCCTCGACGGCGCCGGTCGCCTCCTGCTCTACCTGCTGCCGCTTGCCGTCGCGTTTGGGTCGCTGGCGTCGCTGAGCGTTGGCTCCCTGCGCCCTGGCGTCACCGATGCGCTGGTGGCGGGGCTGGTGGCGCTTGGCCTCATCTGGCTCTGGCGTTCGCCCGACGCCCACTGGGCTGTCCGCCGCCCGCTCGTCGTGGCGCGGCTGCTCTGGCGCGCTGAGCCGCAGGCGCTGGCGTTATACGGCGCGCTGCTGGCCTATCTCACCGTCATCGTCCTCTCGATCACCGTCGCCATCACGCGCTCGCCTGTGATCAAGGAGACGTTGAAGTGGGGCGAGGTGTTGGCGGTGGTCAGCGCGGCCTGGCTCTTCATTCGCACGGAACGCCAGGCGCTCTGGCTGGCATGGGCCGCCATGCTCGCTGGAGTGGCTGAGGCGCTGCTGGGTTGCGCGCAGTATGTTCTCTCCACCGGGCTGCTCGGCCCTGGCGGCGCTAACATCCGCGTCTTTGGAACCTTCGATCAGCCCAACCCCTACGGCGGCTACCTCAACCTCTCGCTGCCCATCGCGCTCGCGCTTGCGCTGTTCGGACGCGATCCACGCATGCGCTGGGTGGCGGGCGGGGCCAGCGCGCTGATGCTCTTCGCGCTCGATCTCTCAGGCTCGCGCGGGGCGCTGCTGGGATTGGTGGCCGCGCTGGTCGTGCTGGCGGCGGTTGGCTGGCGTTTCGAGCGGCGGGCGCTGCTGGCGCTGCTGATCGGCGTTCCGCTGGTCGCCATCGCCTGGCTCACCCATCTGATCCCCGCGCGCATCGAGGAGAAGCTGCTGGCGCAGTTCCGCGTCAATGATGTCTCGCTGACGGCGCAGCTCAACGACGCGAATTACTCGACCATCGAGCGGCTGGCGCATTGGGTCGCCGGGCTGCACATGTTCCGTGCGCACCCGCTGCTGGGTGTGGGCGCGGGCAACTACGACGCCGCCTACCAGCGCTACAAGGTTCCTGGCTGGGATGAGTCGCTGACCCACGCGCACAACTACTACATCAACGTGGCGGCGGAGACGGGCGCGCTAGGGCTGCTGGCCTTCCTCGCCATGGTGGCCGTGGCGCTGTGGCTGGCCTGGCGCGCCACCCGCGCGACCGACCTGCGTAGCGCCGCACGCGGGGCGCTGGCGGGCGTAGATGGGCGTGCGCTGGCGATTGGCTGCGCGGCGGTCATCGTGGCGCTCTGCGTCCACAACACCACCGATGATCTCTTCGTGCATGCAATGGAGCTACAATTCGCGCTCACGCTCGGTCTGCTGCTGCGCCTGGCCATGCCAAAGGGACAGCCAGCGGACACTCGCTAACGTCCTGTGTTATGCTTGTCTGGATGTGGCGCTGGCCGCATCGGTCACTGATAGAGTGGAAACGAGAGTCATGCGAGTCGCGATCAACGCGCTCTTCCTGCAGGAGCCGCAAGTCGGCACCGGGCGCTATCTGTCAAATCTGCTGACGGCGCTGGGACAGGTAGACGGCGTGAACGACTACTTCATCCTGGGGCCGAAACCGCCGAAAATGCAGCCAGAGACGCCCTCCAGTTTTACCTGGCGAGTGGCGCCTCTCGGCGGCCCGGCGCGTGGCGAGAAAATGGAAAAGGTCGTATGGGAGCAAGCAGGCTTTCCAGCGGCGGCCAAGGCTGTCCGCGCGCATGTCGCCCACATTCCCCATTTCGCGCCGACCTATCGCCATCTAGGCGTGCCGCAGATCGTCACCATCCTTGATGTCATCATGCTGGCGCTGCCGGAGTATCGCGCCACGCCGAGCGCCATGCTCTATACGAAGATCGTCGCACAGGCGGCGCACCGCGCCGAGGCGATCATCACCATCTCGGAGTGGTCGAAGCAGGACATCATCGAGTACCTGCGCATCCCGCCAGAGCGCATCCGGGTGATCCGCGTGGCCGCCGCGCCGACGTTTCGGCGCGAGACTAACCCTGAGCGGCTGCGCGCCGTGCGTGTCAAGTATGGACTGAACGAGCGCTTCGTGCTGAACGTCGGCGGGATGGATGCGCGCAAGAATATTGCGCAGTTGGTGGGCGCATTCGCGGCAGCCTACCATGAACTGCGCGAGCCAGACCTCCAGCTCTTCATCGTCGGCGATCATCGGCGCCTGGGAACTAGCCCCGCCTTCCCCGACTGGCGCAAGCTGGCGATTGCGTTCGGCGTCGAGCGACAGATCGTCTGCGCGGAGGTCGCCGAGCAGGACATGGCGGCGCTCTATAGCGCGGCGTCATGCTTCGCCTTCACCTCGCGCTACGAGGGCTTCGGCCTGACCCCGTTGGAAGCGATGGCCTGCGGCGCGCCAGTCGTCTGCTCGAATGCGACCTCGCTGCCGGAGGTTGTCGGCTCGGCGGGCATCCT
>JAICSR010000282.1 GCA_025936795.1 Ktedonobacterales bacterium
ATCGCCTTCGATAAGAACGGCGACCCCGTGACGCCGCCCAGCTTCTCCGTCTACACCTGCGACACGAAGGGCGCATGGACCTACCAGACCAGCATCGCCGTGAAGGCGTCCGTCGGCTCATAGCACATCCGCATGAGGCGCGGAGGAATCCGGACTCCCCTCTCCTGTGGGAGAGGGGCTGGGGGTGAGGTCGCGTCCAGACGCCAGCGACCGAGTTGAGCATGGCGCGTAGGGTATACTGAAAGCCGATAGACTGGCGCGAACGGAAAGCGGATGGCTCGTGGTGGAACGTGTGCGGCTGGTGGCGACCGATCTCGATGGGACACTGTTGCGCGATGATCGCACGCTCTCGCCGCGCACGCGGCGAACACTTGCGCGCACGCTTGCCGCCGGGGTCACGCTGGCGCTCGTGACGGCGCGGCCCCCACGCTTCGTCGCGCTGCTGGCCAAGGAGCTTGGCCTGGATGGCGTCGCCATCTGCTGCAACGGCGCCATCGTCTATGATATCGCCAGCGGCGCGCTGCTGGAACATCTGCCACTCGTCAGCGCCGACGCGTGCGCGCTGGTCGTGGCGCTGCGCGAGGCCATCCCTGGCGTCGCCTTCGCCGTGGAGTCCGGGCTGGACTATGGCTGCGAGCCAGCCTATCTCGCGCTTGGCTCGCTCTCTCAGCCGCAGGGCGACCTGCTCGCCGATGCGCTCGCCCTCTGCGAGCGGCCCGTCACCAAGCTGATCGCGCGGCATTCTGCGCATGTCGCCGCCGACCTCTTTCCCGTCGCGCAGCGCGTGGCGATGACGCGCGCCACCGTGACCTATTCCAGCGCCCGCTTCATCGAGCTATCGGCGCCTGGCGTGGACAAAGCAATGACGCTGGCGCGGCTCTGCGCGCGGCTGGGTATTGCGGCCGCCGAGGTGGTCGCATTCGGCGACATGCCCAACGATGCGCCGATGCTGCGCTGGGCTGGCTACGGTGTGGCCGTTGCGAACGCTCACGCCGAGGCGTTGGCCGCCGCCGACGCCATCACCACCTCGAACACGGATGATGGTGTGGCCGTCGCCCTCGAACACCTGCTCGGCCTGTAGGACGCGGACGCCATCCGAGACCCCCACTAGCGCTCCACTGAGCGCCCCGCGCATGGCGCGCTGGCTGATATAATGCTCAGGAGAACTCAGACACGCTGCCGATCTGGTGGCGATCTGGCTTACGACTGCATTGTTCTGCGCGCGTGGCGCGCTCACGAGGTGCGATGGAGACCATGGGAAAACTCATCGAAAAACTGCGACAAGTTGGTCAGGGCAGCAGCGGGTCATTCGGTTTCTTTGGTCGCGCGCAGGCGGCCAATACACCTGCTCGCCCAGCGGCAGTCCTGGCGACGCTCGCCGCTGATGACGTGGCGGGGGCCGAGGCGGCGGCGAAGGCGGGCGTAGACGCGATTATCATCGCAGGCTGGAAGCCTGGCGCGAATGTCAAGGCGATCAAGGCTGCGCTGGAGAGCGCGAACACCCTCTGGGGCGTCGAATACTCAGGCGGCGCAGAGGAAGATGTGGCCGCAGCCGCGCATCAGGCAGGCGCCAGCTTCCTGCTGCTCGGTCCCGAAGCGCCCGCCGCGCCGCTCTACGATCAGCCTGAGCAGTTCGACCGCGTGGTGACGCTCTCGGCGCCCAATAGCGAGATGGACCTGCTGCTCTATCGCATGGTGAATGCGCTCCCTGCTCAGGCGGCGCTCATCACGCTGCCGGTTGGTATGCGTGATCTGCCGAAGCAGAGCCTCACGGAGTACACCCGACTGGCGCTGCTGGCAGCGTCGGTGCGCTTCCCGGCGCTGGCGGTGGTAGACGAGACGCCGAGCCTGCGCGCCGCACGGACGCTGGTGCGGCTGGGCTTCGACGGCATCGTGCTGAGCGGTGTCGGCGCCAGCGCGACGCAGATTGGCCAGCAGGTGGAGTCTCTGCGCGCTGACCTGGAGAAGATTCCGCTGAGCGAGGGGCAGGAGCGCGAGGGTGTCAGCCTGGGCGGGCTGATCGGTAATCTTGGCGCGGGAGTGCAGCCAGAGCGCCGCGAGCCTGAAAAAGACCCGGACCACGAATAGCCCCAGGCGCCAGGGCGAGAGACGCGCCCCCGCTCCGAACAGGACTGGCGGAGGGGCGTCTTGTCGCTATGTGGTACACTCGCCAGTGAATGACTCGACGACTGCCCCACTGTCGCACACGCAGATTCGCCCACTACCAGCGCGGCGCTGCGTGTGACTGCATGCGCAGCGTCTAGCCCCAGAGGTGGAGGGCATGGGAATAGACGACTGGGACGACCAGCGCAGTTCGCGTGGTCAGGCTCCGCGCCGACGTGGAGCCTATGACAACGGCGAGCCGCCCGCCGAGCGCTCCTCTCAGCGTGGCCGCCCGCGCGGCTACGATGAGCAGCCACCCTCGCGCAGCTCGGGCCGCCGAGGCGGCTACGCGCGCGACGACGACCCTCGCGCCAGTTCCAGCGGGCGCTACGTGCCTGGCGGCCAGGATCGCAGCGGCAATGATCGCCGTCCACGCCCCGATCAATCTGGCGGCGGACGTCGCCCACGCAGCGACTGGGATGATGACGCGACCGTGCGACGCGAGCGCCGTGGCCCAGCCGACCAGTATGCGCGTGGCGACCGCTCCGGGCGCGGGCCACGTCCACCGACGCGCGACGAGTGGGAAACCTCTGCGCGTCCACGCGGTGGCCCACGCAGCCCAGCGGATGCAGGCGCGCGCAGCCGTCGCGCAGGCGCAGCGGTCGCTGGTGGGCGTGGAGGCCTCTGGGACGATGAGCCACTCGGCGGCGCCCGGCGCGGCATGATGGACGCTCGCGACCCACGCGCACGACGGGGGCAGGTTGAGGAGGAGGAGGAAACCTCGCGTGGCGCCGCATTTGGCAAGGCGCTGCTGGCGATTGTGCTGGCGCTGGCCATCGGCGCGGGCGCGGCGTATGGCTACTACCTCTACAGCACGCCCAAGATTCCGGCTGGCGTCAGCCAACCAACCACCGCTCCCGCATCCGGAACGCCCGCATCTGGCACGCCCGCATCTGGCACGCCTGCATCCGGAACGCCCACATCTGGTTCAAGCGGCTCGTCGTACAGCCCGCACACGACCACTCGCTCCGCGCCGCTGCCCGCTGCTTTGAGTGGCTTGTCGCACACCTTCATCGTCCTGGCGTCATCCTAGCGCCAGCCTAGCGCCAGCCTAGCGCCAGCCTTGCGTCGTTCTGGGCATCGCAGCCATCAGCCCGCCCCAGCCACACATCGCAGTGCAAGGCGGATCAGGCGGCGACCGCCGTGCGCGCTCTCAAAGGAAGCAACCATATCATGACAGATACAGACAGCGCTAGCTCAGCAATCGTCACACGCATGCGCGCAGACCTCAATGACGCTGTTCGCCAGCGCGACCAGGTGCGCATGGACACCATCCGCATGGCGCTCGACGGCTTTACCCACGAGGAGGTCGCGCGCAACCGCGCCACGCTCACCGATCAGGATCGCGTCGCCATCCTCGACAAGCAGGTGAAGCAGCGCGTGGAGTCGGCGGAGATCTTCAAGAATGCGGGCCGTGCGGAGCTTGCGGCGAGTGAGGCGCGTCAGGCCGAGATTCTGAGGAGCTACATGCCTGCGCGTCTGAGCGAGGATGAGGTGCGCGAGCTGGTGGCCGCGCTGATCGCCGAGCATGGCAAAGACTTTCGCACGGTGATGCCGCTGGCCTCCAAGGCGACCAGGGGCCTCGCCGACGGCAAGCGTGTCTCGGAGATCGTGCGCGAGCTGACCGCCTGAGCGCGCCAACGCTGCATGAGCGCTACTACATCCGATTGGGGTGTTAGCGCTGACGCCAGGCGCGACCTCACCCCCTGTCCTCCGCTCCCACAGGGCGAGGGGAAACGGAGCCTGCTCCCCTCTCCTCGCAGGAGAGGGGTTGGGGGTAAGGTCAGGCGCCACGCCGACGACTACGCCGGAATTCGTATGATGGCCCCCGCATCGCGGGAGCGTCGCTTGCCCTAGCGTACTCCTGCGCGCTCCAGCGCACGCGCCATCCCGGCGCCCGCGAGCAGCCCCGCCACGCTCGCCTGGATGATGCCCTGGCTCTGCCCGGCGCCATCTCCGGCGACGAATAGCCCCGGCGCGGTCGTCTGCAGCAGATCATCGGTCGGGAAGCCCCAGAAGCGCTCCTCCGCTGGCCCGTAGACCAGTGTGTCATCGTCCTGTACTCCGGGCGCAAGCTGCTCGATGCGCGCCAGAAAATCCTCGAATGCGCGCCAATAGGCCGGGCTGTAGGCGTCGTAGAGCGCGCCGGAGAGCGCTGTCGGGTCCGATGGACGTACGCGATTGGCCGCCAGCGCATCCATGCTCGTCGCCTGGCGTCGCCGCACATCGCCCAGCCGCTGCACGATCAAGCGCCCTGGCGAGCGCTGGTTCAGCAGGCGCGCGCTCTCCTCGCCGCCACGCCATGCGCCATGCGCGCCCTCGACCCCCGGTTGCGCCAGCATCGCGACGGTTGTGTTCGGCCCACGCCGCTCCGGCTGCATGATTGGCGTTCCGCTGGCCACCAGCGCGCCGTAGCGTAGCGCGGGTGTCACCAGCCCGCCGGGACAGGTTGCATACGTCTTGATCAGCGCGTCATCGCCAGTCGTGCGTTGCAAGCGTGGGTCCGGGTTTACATCGGTCAGCGGCGCATAGACCGACGCCGGAACTTCCAGCCGTACGCCGAAGGTAGATGGCGCCGCGACCACCTCTGCGCCCAGCGCCGCCGCTAGACCCCGCAGCCACTCCGCGCCGTAGCGCCCCGGCGCCAGCAACAGCGTCCGCGCGCGCAATCGCTCAGGAAGCTCCTCCGCCGCGTCGTCAGCGCCCTCAGCAGGCGGCAGCGTTAGCTCGAAGTCCGCCCCCACGCGCTCCGCCGCAGTCACCTTTGCCCGAAAGAGGAAGCGAGCGCCGCCAGCCACCAGCCAGTCGCGCAGCGCGCCGAGCGCCACGAACTTGTCCTCCTGGCTGAGACGGCGTGAGGGATAGCTGGTGATATAGTCCAGTCCGACCGCCTCCGCGCGCTGAATCGCCTGCTCCAGTGGAGTGGGCGGACGCTGCTGCCACTCCGCGTGCGCGCCCAGCGTGCGCAGCAGGGCGTCTACCTCATTGGCGCGCGCCACATAGGCGTCGCCGCTGATGACCGGGCGCAGCTGCGGGGGCGCCGTCACAGGCGCGGCGACTGGCAGCGACGCGGCGCCCAGGTAGAGCCGACCGCCGAGGAAGAGGCCTGCCCCGCCATAGCCGCCCATCGGCGCCGTCGGCTGCGCGCGGCGCTGCTCTAGTGGCAGGCCAGCGTCTACCACCAACACGCTCGCGCCGGGGCGGCTGCGCAGCAATTCATAGGCGGCCAGCAAGCCTGCAACGCCCGCGCCGACGATGATCGCGTCGTAGACA
>JAICSR010000306.1 GCA_025936795.1 Ktedonobacterales bacterium
TCGCCCGGATGCAATGTACTCTTAGAGATGCGCTTGTGGAAATCTGGAGAAATGTACTTTAGGTCATTCTGAGTGATTCTGTATGGAGCTACATTCAGCGAGCGCAGGAATGGTATTCCGCTCGCCACGTATTCCTCTGCCATAGGGCCTACCCAGCCAACAGTTATTTCAGATGCAACATCACCCAAAGCAACAAGTGGCCACTCACTCGCCATACCCCAGCCCCCTCAGATTCGCGCGAATCGCCTCCTCCAGCCGCGCCGACTCGGCGAATTGCCGCTCCAGCGTCGCTGTCAGCCGCGCCATCTTCTGCTCGAACGGCTCGCCGTCTGCCTCCACTTCCTCTGCGCCGACGTAGCGGCCTGGCGTCAGCACGTAGCCATGCCCCTTGATCTCCTCCGTCGTCGCCGACTTGCAGAAGCCGGGGATGTCCGCGTACGCGCCCGCGTCGGCCTCGCCACGCCAGGCGTGGTAGGTGCGGGCAATGCGCGCGATCTCCTCGTCGGTCAGCTCACGATGGGTGCGATCCACCAGCGCGCCGAGCTTGCGCGCGTCAATGAAGAGCGTCTGGCGGCGACGGTCGCGATACCTGCCATTGGCGGCCTTCGAGCGCGCCAGGAACCAGAGGCAGGCGGGTATCTGCGTCGAGTAGAAGAGCTGGCCGGGCAGCGCCACCATGCAGTCCACCAGGTCGGCCTCCACCATCGCCTCGCGGATCGCGCCCTCGCCCGACTGATTGGATGACATCGAGCCGTTGGCCAGCACATAGCCCGCGTGGCCGTTGTGCGCCAGATGCGAGATGATGTGCTGCACCCAGGCGAAGTTGGCGTTGCCCGCAGGCGGCGGCCCGAAACGCCAGCGCGGATCCTCGCGCAGCCGCTGCCCGCCCCATTCGCTGACGTTGAAGGGCGGATTCGCCAGGATGAAGTCGGCGCGCAGGTCGGGGTGCTGGTCGTCGAAGAACGTGTCGGCGGGCTTCTCGCCCAGGTCAACCTCGATGCCGCGAATCGCCAGATTCATCTTGCAGAGCCGCCACGTCGTCGCGTTCGACTCCTGCCCATAGATCGCGATGTCGCCGACGCGCCCGCCATGCGCCTGCACGAAGCGCTCGCTCTGCACGAACATACCACCGCTGCCACAGCAGGGGTCATAGACGCGGCCATGATACGGCTCCAGCAGCTCCACCAGCACGCGCACCACCGAGCGCGGGGTGTAGAACTCGCCGCCGCTCTTGCCCTCCGCATTGGCGAACTTGCCCAGGAAGTATTCGTAGACGCGGCCGATGATGTCCTGCGCGCGGCTGTTGGCGTCGCCCAGGCCAATCGTCCCGATGATGTCAATCAACTCGGCGATGCGCTGCTCGCTGACGGCGGCGCGGGCGTAATCCTTCGGCAGCACGTTCTTGAGCGGCTTGTTCTCCTGCTCAATCGCCACCATCGCATCGTCGAGGACACCGCCAAGCGTGCGCTTCTTGCCGTCCGCCCCGCTGATCTCCCCCAGCTTCGCCTTGGCCTGAATGCCCGACCAGCGCGCCTCGGCTGGCACCCAGAAGACGCCATGCGACGTATACTCGTCGCGGTCCTCAGGGTCGGCGTAGGGTTCCTGCGTGAGCGCGTCGTAGCGCTCCTGGAACGCATCGGAGATGTATTTGAGGAAGATCAGGCCCAGCACGATATGCTTGTATTCGGCGGCGTCCACCTGCCCGCGCAGCGTATCCGCCGCCTGCCAGAGTTTCTCCTCGAAGCCGAGGGTCGCGCCGTTGCCGTTCTTCCTGCTCCCGTCCTGAAGCCCGCGCGCCATGCTCCACATCCTGTTCTCTCTCTGCCTGCGTGTCGCCGCCATGCTACTACGCTAGCTCTACCCTGTCAACGAAAGTGAGCGGGCGCTGTTCTACTATACACCATATTCCCAGAGATCAACCTGTCGCCTCAGTTGACATCGCTGCCCGATAGCTACTAGCGGGATATGGTGTCTGCTCACCAATCACGCATCGTCGCCTTGCGAAGCGGACAGCGGCGGAAGTGTGCGCTCCAGTTCATCTATCGTCGGCAGGCTGCCCTCCAACTCCTGAGGCAGCGCATCGGTCAGGCGGAAGGTGGCGACGCCGAGGGGCGCCTGCATGTCGCGCAGGGCATACTCCGCGATCAGGCGGTCGCGCGTGCGGCAGAGGATCAGGCCGATGCTGGGCTGGTCATCGGGATGACGTAGCTGGGCGTCTGCGGCGGCGAGGTAAAAGTTCATCTTGCCCGTGAATTCTGGCTCGAAAGCGCCAATCTTGAGGTCAACGACGACATAGCGCCGCAGCCGCACATGGTAGAACAGCAGGTCGAGATAGAAGTCCTTGCCGCTCACTTCGAGATGGTATTGGCTGCCGAGCAAGGCGAATCCCACGCCAAGCTCCAGCAGGAAATTGCGCAGGTGTTCAAGCAGGCCGCGCTCCAGGTCGCGCTCATGCGCCTCTATGCCCAGGCTCAGGAAGTCGAAGTTGTACGGGTCTTTCAGCAGTTGCTGCGCCAGGTCGGAGTCTGGCGCTGGGAGCGTGCGCTTGAAGTTGGTCACAGCTTGCCCCTGGCGCTGGTAGAGGTCGGAGTCTATCTGATGTACCAGCACATCGCGGCTCCAGCCGTATTCGCGGGCCGCCTGCGAATACCACGAGCGCGCCTCGACATCCTTCACCTTGTCGAGAAGGATGCAGGTGTGGAACCAGGGCAATTGTGCAGCGGCCTGCTGCACAATTGCCTCGTCTGGATAGGCGGCCGCGAAAGCGCGCATGTATTTGAGATTGCGCGGCGAGAAGCCCTTCATCTCAGGGAAGGCGGCGCGCAGGTCACGCGCCAGCCGGTCAATCACCTTCGCGCCCCAGCCCTCCTGCGCTTGTCGCTGGAGAATCGCGCGACCCATCTGCCAGTAGAGCGTCACCAGCTCGCGGTTGACCGCAAGCGCTGCGTTGACCTGCGCCCGACGGATGCGCTCCTTGAGGTCGCCTAACAATTGCTCATAGCCAGCCGGAATTAGATCGCTCGCCATGCTCCAGACCCCTTCCACCGCACCAGCCATTCCATGCGCTACCATGAGCAGCGGTACTATACCATCAACCAGCCGCCTCGCTCCTCGCACGCCATCGCCTCAGTTGACATCACCGCCCGATAGCCCATAATGGAGGCGTCGCACACGCAGAACGCTGGATGAGCGGAGCGCGGCAGTGTGCGGCAGAGCGAGCGAGGGGAGGCGGACGCCATGCTGGCGAAGGTGCGCAGTTGCGCGGTCGTGGGGCTGGAGGGCGCGATTGTCGAGGTCGAGGTAGACATCGCGCATGGGCTGCCCTTCTTCGGCCTGGTTGGTTTGCCAGACACGGCGGTCAACGAGGCCAAGGAGCGGGTGCGCGCGGCCATCAAGAACAGCGGCGCGATCTTCCCGCTCAAGCGCATCGTCGTGAATCTGGCCCCTGCCGACCTGCGCAAAGCTGGCCCCGCCTATGATTTGCCCATCGCCATCGGCATCTTGCTGGCGACCGAGCAGATTGCTCCCTTCACGGCGACGGGTCCCGTCGCGGAGGTGGAGGATGCGCTGTTTCTGGGCGAGCTGAGCCTGGATGGCAGCCTGCGCCACACCCACGGCATCTTGCCGATGGTGGCGCTGGCGCGTGAGAAGGGCGTCGAGGCGGTCTTTGTGCCAGCGGTGGATGCGGCGGAGGCGGCGCTGGTGGAGGGCGCGGCGATCTACCCCGTGCAGACGCTGGCGCAGCTTGCCGCTCATCTGCGCGGCGACGAGCGCATCAGCCCCTATCTGCCCGACGACACGACGCTGGGCTATGAGGATGACACGCCGTACCCCTACGACCTCAGCGATGTGCGCGGCCAGGAGCATCTGAAACGCGCGCTGGAGGTGGCGGCCAGTGGGGCGCACAACATGCTAATGTCCGGCCCGCCTGGATCGGGCAAGACGCTGCTGGCCCGCACGATTCCCTCGATCTTGCCGTCGCTGACACCCGATGAGGCGCTGGAGGTGACGAAGATCTTCAGCGTCAGTGGCCTGCTCGCCTCCGACCGTCCGCTGGTGCGCCAGCGCCCCTTCCGCGCACCGCACCACACCACCAGCCACGCGGGCCTCGTCGGCGGCGGGCGCTTCCCACGCCCCGGCGAGATCAGCCTGGCGCATCGCGGCGTGCTCTTTCTCGACGAGCTGCCAGAGTTTGGCCAGACGACGCTGGAGGTGCTGCGCCAGCCGCTCGAAGACCACGTCGTCACGATCTCGCGCGCACAGGGCGCCGTGACCTACCCCGCCAACTTCATGCTCATCGGCGCCATGAATCCATGCCCCTGTGGCTACCACGGCGATCCCTCGCGTCCGTGTAGTTGCGCGCCGAGCGCCATCGCGCGCTACCAGAAGCGCATCAGCGGCCCGCTGCTCGATCGCATTGATATCCACGTCGAGGCGCCGCGGGTGGACTACGAGAAGCTGACCGGTCGCGGCGAATCGGAGACCTCCGCGGTTGTGCGGCGGCGCGTGCTGGCGGCGCGCGAGCGGCAGGCGCGGCGCTTCGCGGGCCACGAGCGCGTGCGCGTCAACGCCGAGATGGGGCCAGCCGAAGTACGCAAATATTGCGAGGTCGAGTCATCGGCCCAGCCGCTCTTGCGCGCCGCTGCCCAGCGCCTGCAACTCTCGGCCCGCGCTTTCCACCGCGTCCTCAAGCTCGCCCGCACGATCGCCGACCTGGCCGAGGCCGAGACCATCGCGGCGCCGCACATCGCCGAGGCGCTGCAATATCGGCCACGGGTGGATGCGGGGTGAGGGATGCCATCATGCGTGCTATCATGCACGTGGCGGGCTAAGCCGATTGCGCGAGCTGATAGAGGTGTCCAATGGCGACAGATGCAGTGCAGATCACGATTTCCTTTGATGCGCTGATCGAAACGATCAGTACGTTAAGCCTGTCGGATAAACAGCGGCTCCTCGATGTCCTTGAGGAGCAGGTCGCTCAGGCAGAGGAGGCAGCCTGGGAGCAAGACCCAGCAGTGCGGGCAGAGATGCA
>JAICSR010000004.1 GCA_025936795.1 Ktedonobacterales bacterium
TGGAATGATACCTCATGCCACGCTGCGCTGCGGAGGGTCGGGGCGAGCAGCCGGCTTGCCGTCAATAGTAGATCGTGCGGGTGCGGTGATAGGGGCGCTCGTCGGGCGCGCTGGTCTGGCTCTCGCTCCAGAGGCGATAGTCAATCGCGCTGGCGGTGCGTGTGGCGCCGAGCTGCGCCAGCGCCCGCCGCAGCAGCTCCACCGCCCAGAGCGTCGCCGCGCGAATCTCGACCTCCGCCGCCGAGCCAGCGGGAATTAGCGTGTAGCTATCCACCTGCGCCGCCAGCGCTGGCGCATAGTGGATGACGCCGAAGCGCCGCAGCAATTGCGGCAGCTTGTAGTCGGCGAAGGCCGTCAGACGCTCGATGCCGTGGATGTCGCCGACGCCCACGCCGCCTGTGATGGCGCGCAGGTCGGCCACGCAAATCTGCGCGCGCTTGAGGAACGGTACAGGCTGCCCCTCCCACAGCGCCACGTCGGCGAACGACGAGAACTCACGCTCCAGCGTCAGCGCCAGCGTCACGGCGTCGAATCCGGCGTCCTCGACGACATTGGCGAACTGGCCCTCGTAGCGGTCGCGCAGCACACGTCCCACCTCGCGCGCATTGGTCAGCCGCTCGGCGAAGAGCGGGATCATCGGGCAGCCTGCCTCCGGACGCAACACCCGCTCCAGTGTAGCGGCCTCCAGGTCGGCCAGCCAGTCGGCGTCCCACACCGGCAGCCCCACTTCCACCGCCCGCGAGAGCGCCGCCGCCAGCGCATCGTAGCCATCGTGCGAGGCGCCGCGCCAGGCCACACGCCAGCGCGGCTTGCCCGGCTCGCCCCAGAAGCAGAAGTTGAGCGCGTCGAGCAGCAGCACCCAGTTAGCGGTGTGTTCTGGGGCGCCGGGCGCATGCAGCGCCTCCAGCGTGGCCATCGAGGCTGGCCAGTCGCTGGCCGCCCAGCGTTGCGCCAACGCCGCAATGGCCGCGAGGTCGAGGCTGGCCAACTGCGCCGCGCGCATCACCCGTGCGGTCGCCGTCAGCGCGCCCAGGCGGTCGGGCTGCGGCGGCGTCAGCGCCGCGCGCCAGTCAGCGGCGCCAGCCGCCTGATCGCTCGCGTCGGCCATCTCGTCATCCTTCAACTCAACTCAACGCCAGTCCTGTGGGCCGCAAAGGTCGCCTGCGCGGCCGGGAATCCGGAATGTTCCCAGCCTGCGCAGGCAGGCTTTGCGGCGACCCGCAGGTCGCCCGCAGGCGCGGGTTTACCCGCCAGCCGTCGAGCCGAGCAATTGCCCGATCAATATGTGAAACACCATCAATCGCGCCTGGATAGCCAAACGGGCCGCAAAGACCGCCTGCGCGGACTGGAATCTGGGCGCACGACGCGCTACACTGGTGGGTGTGAGGCGGCTGCCTGGTTGACACTGCTGAACGGCGCCGCGCGTCGGCGTGGCTCTTGCGTAGGTTCGCTGCTACCGGGTGTCTGGGACACCGCCTCCCACGGAAGCGGTCAACGGAGATCGCTGCCCGTCGCGCCCGATGTCGGACGATATGCCTCACCGAAGGAGGAGAACCCCATGCTGCGCGCACGCGACATCATGACCCATCACGTCGTCACGATTGGCCCAACGGCGAGCATCCACGATGCGGCGCGGCTGCTCTCAGAGTACAACATCAGTGGCGCGCCTGTAGTGGATGACGCCGAGCAGATGATCGGCATCATTACCGAGGCCGATCTGCTGAGCAAGGAAGGCAAGACCGTCGCGGACATCATGACGTCGCGTGTCACCAGCGCGCACGAAGACACGCCCGTCGAGAGCATCGCGCAGATTCTGACGAGCAATCGCTACAAGCGCCTGCCCATCGTCAGAGGCGAGCGCGTGGTGGGGGTTGTTAGTCGCGCCGACATCGTGCGGATGATGGCAAGCCGCTGGACCTGCGCGATCTGCGGGGCCGAGCAGGCCGGACGCCAGCCAATCGTCTGCGCGAGTTGCGGGGCCGACGCCGCCGCCTTCGAGCGCGACCTCACTCCACGCATGGAGATCTCCACCCGCCATTAGCCTCGCCATGCGCCGCCGCCATGCGCCGCCGCCACCCACTTAGCGCACGCGCAGTGGCGCCAGCGTGGCGGACGAGGTGGCAGGCGTCGGGCTGAGCGGCTCCGAGAGCGCACGCGCTTCGCGCTCGATCCGTGCGACCAGCGCGGCCACCTCGGCAGGCGTGGCGCGTGGCGCGATGCGCTGCGCCTCGCCGTAGCGCAGGGTGATGCGCCAGAGCGGGCGCCGACCTGGCAGCCAGCGCAGCCAGCGCGGGCCGCTCAGTCGCTCGTAGGCCAGGCCCGTCGGCACGATGCTCACCTGCGTCTTGCCGTCGCGCGCGGCCAACTGCGCCAGTTTCACGAATCCTGGCCGAAACGGTAGATACGCTTGTCCATCGGCTTTGGGCGTGGGGAAGATGTCCACCGTGGTGTAGGCCTCAGGGAAGATCATCAGCGTCTCGCCCGCGCGCAGCAGCTTGACCGTCTGGCGGGTCGCCGCGCGGAGCATCGGCTGCGCTTCATCGAGCGTATAGGCGCTGGCGCCGCGCACAAACTGGGCCTGTGTGTAGTCATCCACGCGCAGCACAGTTGGCCAGCGCGCCGCGTGGCAGAGCAGTTCCATGCCGAAACGCTGCCAGCGCGCAGTGGTCCAGTCCAGCGCGGTCCAGAAATGCGCAGAGCCATGCGCAGTTCGCCGCAAGGCCAGCGCATCGAACAGGAAATGATAGTGTCGCGCAGCGATCACCGTGGCGCCTTCACGCGGCAGATGCGCGTCGCCTTCTACCCGCAGGTCCACATAGAGCGCGAGCGTGATGCGCGCAAACAGATCAATCAGCGCGTCTACGAGCGCCTCGAACGGATTCGTATGTCGTGACATGGCGCGACACTCCTCACTCTGGCCACGACAGGCAAGAGAGCAAGCTCAGACGACGCCACCGCCATAGACACACCATACCACAACGCAGGCTCGTCGCTGTTGCGCAGGGCTACCATGTACCGCGTGCGAGGAGGTGACGGCGAGGCGACGAGTTGGCGTGCATGATGCGAGCGTGGGTAGCGTTCGGCGGAGAGGGCGCCGACACGCTATGGATGCGCACGGATGCGCACGGATGCGCTCGGATGCGCACAGACACGCCAGGGAAGCGGAGACATGCATGGAGCACGAGGAACTGGAGCACGAGGAACAGCAGCCCAACGACCTCGACGACCTCGACGACCTCGACAACCTCGACGCGCGCGACGCCCATCTCGGCGACGCGGTGACGGAGCCAGACCTCCCCGCGATCCCATCAGCC
The DNA here is from genome assembly GCA_025936795.1 of Ktedonobacterales bacterium. Taxonomy (GTDB): domain Bacteria; phylum Chloroflexota; class Ktedonobacteria; order Ktedonobacterales; family JADMIN01; genus JAKAIY01. The sequence continues at coordinate 3,315 of JAICSR010000004.1, forward strand.
GACGACACGGCGTCGCTCGGCAGAACCACCGCCGCCAGCGACCACTGGACGCCGCCGCCGGGAGCCTGGCTCGCCCCACTTAGCATAGACGCCGCCTTGCCTGATGCGCTGTCCGATGCGCCGCACGATGCGCTGTCCGACGCGGCGTCCGATGTGGCCCCGATGGGCTGGCCTGCAAGCCCCGGCTGGCCACCATCAGCCACGCTGGCGAACCAGCCGACACGCCGTATGCGCAGGCGTAGGGCAGATACCGACAGGCCGTTGTTCTTCGCGCTGGGGGCGCTGCTGGGCGCCGTGCTAGTCTCTGGCGCCGCGCTGCTCGCGGTTGTCTACATCGCCAGCCATCCTGGTCTGTTTACGCTGGCGTCGCAGCGTCCGCCGGTCGTCGCGCCGACGGCGACCGCCCACGCGACCCCGACGGCGACCCCGACGGCGACACGAACACCGACGCCTTCACCCACGATCCCTCCAGTGGGCGCCAATCCGGCGCCGATCATCGTGCCCCAGCCGAAACCCACTGCGCGCCCTACTCCGCAGGCGACTGCTACGCCAACGCCAGCGCCCACCGCAACAGCGACGCCTGCCGCCACTGCGTCACCCACGCCAACGGCGGAGCCTGAGCCATCCACCACGCCAACCTCTGCGCCCGCGCCGACGCCGACCCCATCGCCAGCGCCAACTGCGACACTCACACCGAGCGCTACATCGCCCTGAGGCGCTCGCCGAGCGACATCTGACCTGGCAATCATCGGCCATACATCTGCTCACAGCCCCATTGCTGGCGAGAGCGGCGCGGCTGTTTGCATGGACGGCGCTGGACTACGATAGCCCGTAGCCAGCAACAAAGCAGCTTGCGAGGATCAGCAGGAGCATGCCGCTGACGACGGCAAGCCAGCCAGCGACACGCGGATGGCCACGGAGCAGATAGGCCACGACCATGAACACCGGAAACACGACGCTCAGGTAGCGTCCGAGCGAGTTGGCGGTCGGGAAATCCAGCACTGGCGCGAGAATGCTGGCGAGCGCAAAGAACGTGTACACCGGCCCAAGCGCTCGCCAGACCCACGGCAGCGCGACCAGGAAGGCCAGCGCCAGGATGATCCAGAGCAGTGTGACCGCGCTGGTGAGATCAGGCGGCGTGAGCCAGCGGATCGGATGGGCGAGAATATGCGCGATGAACCGCAGACCGCCGAGCCGCATCTGCCCGCCATGCCAGCCCGCCCGCGAGGTGTGGATATAGGCGAGCGGATCACCCCAGCGCGCCCAGCAGTAGAGCATGTAGGCCATCGTACCCAGCGGCGTCAACGCCAGCGCCAGGATGTCTGGGCGCAGCGGGTGGCGCGTGCGCAGCCAGGCGAGCGCATAAGCGAGCGCCACGCAGGCGCCAATCAGCAGCCCCGGCGGGCGCGCCGCGCTGGCGAGACCGGCGAGCGCCCCGGCGAGCCACCATCGCTCGCGCTCCAGCGCCACAAATGCCCAGGCTGCCAGCAGCAGATAGATGGACTCAGTGTAGACAGCGCCGTAGTAGAAGCTGAAAGGAAACAGCGCCAGCAGCGTAACCGAGCCAATCGCGACGCGGCGACCAAAGCGACCGAGCGCGAGCTGATAGAGCGCGACACAGGCTCCGGCGAAGGCGAGCCACGCGATGGCCATGCCAGCCAGCGCAGCCGGATTCGCCACAGGGAAGATCGCAACGAGTGGCGCGACGAGGTGGATGAGCAAGGGATAGAGCGGGAAGAAGTTGGCGCGCGACTGCGCCACGGGCGAGTAATCGTAGCCACGCTGAGCGATGGCGAGATACCAGACGGCGTCCTTCTGGAGCCAGACACGCAGCGCGCCTGTGTAGCGCGCCGGGCCGAGGCGGTCGGCGAGCGCCCACCGCAGGATCAGGTCGGCCACGACAAAGACCATGCCGCGTGACGCGAGTGCGACGCCCAGCGGGATGACGAGCGCCTGGCGCCACCTGAACACCTGTGTGAGTGACTGTATCGCTCCAGCGGACGTATCCGCGCCGCGCGTAAGGCTTTTAGAAAGCATGGCAATCCTTTACCATCGTCACTGTGACCCGCGCCACCGTGCGCATGACCCATAGTTTACCTGGCGCTCCCGCATGCTACAATCCAGACGGACACGACTCGTGTTCCACGACGCTGAGCGACCAGCAGAGCGACGCCGCGCATCCGCCTCCTCCCTGGCGCTCCGCCGCCGATGATTCCCCCAAACGACGCCAAAGGAGCCGCCCGTGACCGAGCGCACGCCTCTCACTCTCGATGATTTCTGGTCGCTGCGGTTCATTACCGACATGCGCCTCGCGCCAGATGGCCACGCCATCGCCTATGTCGTGCAGAGCGCCGATCGCGCCGCGAACGAGACCCGCTCGGCAATCTGGCTGCTCGATACCCACACGGGCCAGTCGCGCCAGCTCACGAGCGGCGAGAAGCGCGACGCCAGCCCATGCTGGTCGCCCGATAGCCGCGCCATCGTCTTCACCAGCGACCGCGAGGACGAGACGCCGCAACTCTATCTGCTGCGGCTGAATGGCGGCGAGGCGCGACGACTCACATTGACACGGCGCGGCGCAGGTGAGCCGTTCTGGTCGCCCAATGGCGCGTGGATCGGCTTTGCGAGTGAGACACGCACGGGAGAGCGAGCGCTGCTGGACCGCCCGCTCAACGCCGCCGAGCGCGAGCAGGAGAAGAAAGAAGAGGCCGACCGCCCACGCCACATTACGCGGCTGCAATATCGCTGGGATGGCAAGGGCTACCTGGAGGGGCGCAACAAGCTCTTTCGCGTCTGGCTGGCCGATGGTCGCTGCGAGCAACTGACCGAGGGCGACTACGACGACGAGCAAGCCGCCTGTTCACCCGATGGGCGCGCCATCGTCCTCGTCAGTGACCGCGAGGACGACCGCGACGCCAACATGACCAGCGACCTCTGGCTATTCGACCTGGAGACCCGCGCCACCCGGCGCCTGACCACTGCCACCCATGCCTGCGAGCGGCCTGTCTGGTCGCCCGATAGTCGCTGGCTGGCCTATCTCGCTACGCCGCGCATCCGCGACCACTCAGTGGAGAACGTCGCGCCGATGGTGATCAGCGTGGAGGGTGGCGCGCCGCACAACCTCTTCGCCGGGCGCGATCTCTCCGCCGAGAACGGCATGTACAACGACATCCCTGGCCCACACGCCTACCTGCCTGCATGGTCGGCGGATGGCGCGTGGGTCTACCTGCTGGCGCAGCGCCAGGGCGGGGTTGACCTGCTGCGCGCCGCTGTAGACGGCTCCGCTGTCGAGACAATCAGCGCTGGCGACGAGACGCACACTGAGCAATTCGCTCTCGCGCCCGATGGCGCTCGCATCTACACGCTGCGCTGCGACCCTACCCACCCGTGGGACATTTGGGAGCAGCCGCTCGGAGCGTCCGAGGCGCCCGCGCGCCAGCGCACCCAGGTCAACGCCGCGCTGCTCGCCGAGCGCGCCCTCGCCCAACCCGAACGCTTCGAGTACGTGTCGTTCGATGGCTGGCGCATGGAGGGCTGGCTCTATCGTCCAGCGCACGCCCCGGCGACGGGCGCGCCGCTCGCGCTCAAGATTCACGGCGGCCCACATGGCGCATATGGCCAGTCGTTCTACCTCACCGTCCAGGCGCTGGTTGGGCAGGGCTATGCCGCGCTCTACGTCAACCCGCGCGGCAGCGTGGGCTACGGCGAGGCGTTCGCGCAGGCCTGCGACCATGACTGGGGCGGCGGCGACTACCAGGACATCATGGCGGGAGTGGATGCGGCGCTGGCGCGCGGTGGGCTGGATGGCTCGCGCATGGCCGTCTTCGGCGCCAGTTATGGTGGCTACATGACCAACTGGATCATCGGCCATACTGACCGTTTCCGCGCCGCCGTCACGATCAACAGTGTCACCAACCTCACCACCAGTTTTGGGACCGGTGACATCGATAGCGTCTGGGCGGAGGGTGACTACGGCTGGCCGTGGGAGCGTGAAGCCTTCTACCGCGAGCGCTCGCCACTCACCTACGCGCCTGCCGTCACTACCCCCACGCGCATCATCGCCGCCGAGCAGGACTATCGCTGCCCCATCGCCCAGAGCGAGGAACTCTACACCTGGCTGCGCAAGTTCGACCGCGCGCCAGTAGATTTCGTGCGGATGCCCGGCGCCAGTCACGGCGTCCACGCCTCGCCACGCCAGCACGTCCGCGCAATGGCGCTGGAGCACGAGTGGATCATGCGCTACTGCCCAGTTGAGGGCTGAGCCGACTCATCCGCGACTACGCCTGAATCCCGATGCGCCGACGACAGCGGCCATTGTACCCTATGCTGAACGACTCAGTGGCATACTGAGTCGCTAGAGCGCATGGGGCGGGCAGGAAAGCGGGTGGAGCGCATGGCGCAGGTAATCAGTCCGACAACAGCGCCAGCGGAGCGAACGCTGGACAGCGGGCGGCGCTGGCTGACGCTGGCGCGCGTCGTGTGGGTCGTGGTGGTCGCCTTCGACCTGGCGATGTTCGCGCTCAGCCTGGGGCCGAGCTATGCGCTCTTCCAGCAGCCCTGCGTCAGCCCGAACCAGGCGGAGTGCGGCACAGTTCAGCTTGCGCTCGCCGACTGGCGCGCGATGCAGGCGCATGGCATTTCGCCCGCCGCCTATAGCGCCTTCACGCTTGGCGTCCTCGTGGCAGCCTCCCTGATCTTCTTCGCAGTCGGCTTTCTGATTGCCTGGCGCAAGTGGGGCGAGCTGATGGGCCTCTTTGTCTCGGCGCTGCTCATCACGTTCGGCTCAACCGGCGTCTCCGATACGCTGACGGAAGGCTCGAACGCGCATCCGCTCCTCGGCGTTGCGCAATTCGTTGTCGTCGTGCTGTCGTATCCCGCGCTGGCCACCTTCATGCTGACCTTCCCAACAGGACGCTTCGCGCCGCGCTGGACGGCATGGATTGTCCTGCTGTGGATCGTCCAGTTCGGCGTGTTTATCTTTGGCGCTCCACCCTATGCGCTGGCCGTGTCCGTCGCCATCACCTGGGGCAGTTGTGCGCTGACGCAGGTGTATCGCTATCGGCGGCTCTACACTCCAATGCAGCGGCGCCAGACCAAGTGGGTCGTCTTCAGTCTGGCGCTGGCTTGCGCGCTCGCGCCGCTGACCTTCGCGCTGCCTGCGCTCGTACCCGAACTGAACACGCCTGGCTCACTCCTTCGGCTCGGCAGCGCCGTGGGGCTGGCGCTCTTCTGGGCGCCCATCTCGCTCGGCGTGGGGGTCGCCATCCTGCGCTCGCAACTCTATGATATTGACCTGCTCATCAATCGCGCGCTGGTGTATGGCCTGCTCACGGCGATTCTGGGCGGCGTCTACGCGGGCGGCGTGATCGGCGGGCAGCGGCTCGTCTCGGCGCTCACGGGCGTGCATGTGCAGGAGTCGCCAGTGACGATTGTGCTGACCACGCTGGTGGTGGCGGCGCTCTTCCAGCCCCTGCGCCATCGCCTGCAATCACTGATTGACCGGCGGTTCTTCCGCAGCAAATACGATGCGGCGCGCGCCGTGGCGGGCTTCAGCGCAACCCTGCGCTCGGAGGTGAACATGCCTGATCTCACCGCCCATCTGCTCGACATCGTAGATGAGACGATGCGCCCCGAACACCTCTCGCTCTGGCTGCGCTCCGAACGGCGTGTGGCTGTGGATCGTCGCCTCGCGGAAGCGACCGACGAGCGCTAGCTGGCAGCGTCGCCCGGCATGCCCAATCGCGCGGGCCGGGCGACGCCGCTCCCAACGGGTCGGCGGTGAGCGCAGCGGTGTTCTCAGCGTAGTATCCGCTGATGAGAAGCGGAGGACGCTCCCAGCGGGACAATGCCGCCCCTCAGTTTGCGCGTTCAGACATACCCGGCCCTGAAGGACAATGCGCGCTCCATGCCTACCGAGAGGACCCGCACGGCGACGCTCCATGCGCCCGATGCCCAACCCGCAGCGCTGGCGCGGCAGGCGCCCTGGCGCCGCTGGACGGCGCGCGGCGTGCTGGAGACGGCGCTCATCATCCTTGGACTGCTCGCCAACCTCACCTTGCTGCCGCATACCATCGCGGGTGACGGCGCTCGCCGCTATGCAGCCCTCGAGCAACTTTTGAGCGGCGCCGGTATCCCGAATGTCCAATATTCGCTGATTGGACCGATCTTCGCCGCGCCGCTCTGGTTCATCGGCAGGCTTTTCGCACAACCCGCCGCCTGGGTCGAAAGCTACAACACACTGCTCTATGCGTTGGGGCTGCTCGCGCTCTACCTGCTGTTGCGTGGCCACATGGAGGGACGCCTGCTGCGCGCCTTTCTGCTGCTGATGACGCTTGCCTCGATGTTTCCCTACCACCTGACGCAGTTCTATGGCGAGGTCTTTACGGCAATACTGGTGGCGGTCGGCCTCGCGCTCGCCACGCTGCATCGCCGGGGCGCGCTGGGCGGACTGGCGCTCGTGGCCATCGGCGTCGCGAATACGCCAGCGACCATCGTTGGGCTTGGTCTCGCGCTGGCCAGACGCATCTGGGAGACGCGCAGGCTGCGCGCAGGCCTCGCCCTGCTTGCTGCGCTCGCGCTGATCGCCATCGAATCGTGGCTGCGGCGTGGCAGCGCGCTCAACGATGGCTACCAGAACAATCATGGCATCCATACGCCGATGCCCTTCTCCGGGGCGCCCGGCTTCAGCTATCCGCTGCTGCTGGGGCTGCTCGCGATTCTGCTCTCCTTCGGCAAGGGGCTGATCTTCTTCACGCCGGGCCTCTTCCTGCCGATGCGGCTCCGCATTGGCGAGCTATGGGGCGAGGGTAGTCCCATCTGGGCCATGTACAGCCTCTGGCTCTGCTTCGTCGGCGGGCTGATTCTGGTCTACGCCAAGTGGTGGGCATGGTATGGTGGCTGGTTCTGGGGGCCACGCTTCTTTCTCTTCGCCTGCATCCCCGCCTCCTTCGCCCTCGCCGTCTGGACACAGCGACCCTCGGCGCGGCTCTCGCTCAACCTGCTGGCGCTGGCCACGCTGGCGCTCTCGGTCTGGGTGGGCATCAACGGCGCGGTGTTCAATCAGGCTGACCTCTCGCTCTGCGCCAATCACCACTACCTGCTCGAAGCCTATTGCCACTTCACGCCGGACTACAGCGCCCTCTGGCGCCCGCTCGTCAACCTCTACCTCGTCGGCCTGGGGCCACGCTTCGTCGGCATCTATGCGCTGGCGCCTGCCACGGTCGCATTCGGCGTCTATGCGCTGCTGGTTGGCGGCTACCTCTCACTGCCACTGGTGCGTGCGATCTGGGCGCAGTCGCGCACGGTTCTTGGCGCGTGGGCGCTGCGCCTCGCCACGTTTCGGAGTGAACTACGCTTCTGAGCGATGTGTGGCGCCCACACGGCGAGCTATGCGTGACAATTGTTCAGCTGGTCGCACGATCAGCGCCAGCCGCAGCGCCAGCGCCAGTGTCAGGCCGAGGATCAGCCCGGCGCCGACGCCGAGCGTCAGACCAGCGCGCAGCCCGTCCCAGCGGCCTGGGTCGAGTCCGTAGAAGTGGACGCCGGACGGGCGCGGCGTGTAGAGCATGGCGGCGAGCAGCCCATAGACCAATCCGACGCCTGCGCCCCACAGCGGCGTCAGCCAGAGCGGCGTCAGTGTGCGGCGCGTGGCGCTCGTCTCGCCTCTGCGCAGGCCCGCTGCCAGTCCCGTGAGCGCCGCGACGACTAGCAGCCAGGCGACCACCGATGCGCCGCTGGCCGCCAGCGGAGTGATTGCGCCAGCCAGCCACGCCACGCTCGCCAGCCCATGCGTCCGCTCCGCAGATGTTACCGCCATCGCGAGGCAGGCGCCCCAGGCGAGCGCGCTGGCCAGCAGCAACACTGCGAGCAGCAGCCGCAGCGCGCCATGCGCCCGCATGCGCAGGCCCAGGCTCATCCCCAGCGCGCCGACGCCACAGAGCAGCGCGGCCAGCGCCGCCAGCAGTGGCCAGCCGCCCAGCGCATCAGGCAGTCCACTGGGCGGCAGCAGATCGCTGATCAGCATCGCAAGCGCCACTAGCCCCGCGCCTGCCAGCAGCGCCACGAGAACGCGCGCCCCCGCGTCTGTCAGATCGCGCATGGCCACCGCATCCTCTTTTCTCGCTCTCCTCGCCCCGCTCTCTGCTCTCTGACGCCGCTGCCTCCACTGAATTTTCACGCGGAGGTTACTGCCAGGCCACGCCCGCGCAGACACGACGAGGCCCCCACTCCCGGCTTGGGAATGGGGGCCTCTGAGAGAGTACGTCAGGCGCTCAGATTACGCCTGCTGGGGATGCAGCTGCGGGTTGGCGGCCTGGCGGACGATTGGCTCGCCGCTCGCCGTCACCTTCACCACATCACCCTCCACCGTCAGCGTGGCTGTTTGCCCTGGCTGCACCGTGCCAGCCAGCAGCGCATCAGCCAGCGTGTCATCCACGCTCGTCTGAATGGCCCGGCGTAGCGGTCGCGCGCCGAACTCTGGATCAAAGCCTACGCGCATCAGATACTCGCGCAGGTCGTCACCAAACGTCAGCTCAATGCCCTGCTCGCGCAGGCGCGCCTCAGACTGCTCCAGCAGCAGATCAACGATCTGGCGCAGCTCGTCGCGACCCAGCGAGTGGAAGACGACGATCTGATCAATCCGGTTGATGAACTCAGGCCGGAAGGCGCGGCGCAGACCCTCCATCGCCTTGGCGCGCTTCTGCGCCTCGGCGCTGTCCTGCGCGTTCTCGGCGTCGCCCCACTTGCTGGGCATGAAGCCGATGTTCGCGCGGCGGATGTCTTCGCTGGCGGCGTTGCTGGTCATGATGATGACGGTGTTCTTGAAGTCTACCGTGCGACCCTGACCATCCGTCAGCCGCCCGTCATCCAGAATCTGCAAGAGCGCATTGAAGACCTCAGGATGCGCCTTCTCGATCTCATCGAACAGCACCACGCTGTAGGGGCGTCGGCGCACCTGCTCGGTGAGCTGGCCGCCCTCGTCGTAGCCGACATAGCCCGGAGGGCTGCCGAACAGACGCGAGACCGTGTGGCCCTCCATATACTCAGACATATCCAGCCGGATCAGCGCATCCTGACTGCCGAAGATTTCAGCCGCCAGTGCACGCGCCAGCTCCGTCTTACCAACGCCCGTCGGCCCCATGAACAGGAAGGAACCAATTGGGCGGCGAGGGTCTTTCATCCCCGCGCGCGACCGACGAATCGCTCGCGCGACCGCGCTGATCGCCTCGTCCTGACCGATGACGCGCTTGTGCAGGTCACCTTCCAGGTTGATGAGGTTGGCGCGCTCCGACTCCAGCATCTGGCTCACCGGCACGCCGGTCCAGTTCTCGACCGCCTTCGCGATCTCCTCTGGCGTCACCAGCAGCGTTGGCGATCCCGCCGTCTTGCTCTGCGCCTCGTCCAGCCGCTCTTGCAGATGCAGCTCGCGCTGGCGCAGCTTCGCGGCCTTCTCATACTCTTCGGCCAGCGCAGCGGCTTCCTTCTGCTGTTGCAGCTCGGCCAGTTCGCGCTCTAGCTCGTGAACCGCCTCCGGGCCAATCAGCCCGCTCTCGATAGCCTCCAGCCGCAGCGACGCCGACGCTTCGTCCATCACGTCAATCGCCTTGTCGGGCAGGAAACGGTCGTTGATGTAGCGATCGGAGAGCTTCACAGCCGCCTCGATGGCCTCATCGGTGATGCTGACGCTGTGGTGCGCCTCGTAGCTGGGGCGCAAGATGCGCAGCATCGCGATGGCCTCTTCGACCGATGGCTCGCCAACCTTTACCGGCTGGAAACGCCGCTCTAGCGCCGCATCCTTCTCGATATGCTTGCGATACTCATCGAGCGTGGTTGCGCCGATGACGCGCAACTCGCCGCGTGAGAGCGCTGGCTTCAGCAGGTCAGCCGCGCCGACCGCGCCTTCCGCCGCGCCCGCCCCGACGACGGTGTGTAGCTCGTCAATGAAGAGGATCACCTCAGGATTCGCGCGTACCTCTTCGAGGATGTTCTTCACGCGCTCCTCAAACTGCCCACGGAACATCGCGCCCGCGACCATGCCGCCAATGTTGATGGCGACGATGCGCGCATCGCGCAGGCTCGGCGGCACATTGCCCTCGGCGACACGACGGGCGATGCCCTCGACAATCGCCGTCTTACCGACGCCCGGCTCACCAATCAGCACCGGGTTGTTCTTCTGGCGACGACCCAGCACCGTCAGCACGCGGCGAATCTCACGCTCGCGGCCACTGGCCGGGTCCAGCTTGCCATCGCGCGCGTCCTGGGTCAGGTCGCGCCCGAACTGGTCAATCGTCGGAGTCTTGCTATGCTTGTTCGGCTCGCGCTGGGCAGTGGCTGCGGCTCCAGGCCGTCCAGCCCCCATCGGAGCGCCATTCGCATTGAGCATGCCGCCGCCGTTGAAGAACGAGTTGAACATGCTGCCGTAATCGGCGCCGCCAGACTCGGCATTCATCTGTCCGAGCAGCTCCTCAGCGCACTGACGGCAGTAAAAGTGCTGCTCACGACGACCATTCGTGACTGAGTTCAGTCGGACGCGGGCGTCGTTGACGTTGCAGCGCTCACATTTTTGCATTCTATCGTCCCCCTTTTGTAGGGTGTCGCGCGGCTCTACACGGGCTAGCGCTCAGGCTAGCGCCCTCTCCGCACGTTGTCTCTGTGGTTGTGTTGATTGCGTTGGCCGCCTCACCGCTGGCGACCCCATCTCCGAAGCCAGTCTCAGATTCGCTCCACTGGCGGCGTCACTCCTCATCGCCAGCCGCCTCTTCACCTGAAGTCAACTGGACTTTCCTTGGGCGTCCACGCGGCTTGCGGGGCGGTTGCGCCGCCTCGAAGCGCTCGAACACCTCTGCTGCCGTCAGTTGATCGCCCGCCATCACCAGATAGGCGCGTGTCCACAGGGTCGGAATCCGTGTGAGTTCCGGGAACTCATCGCGCAAGATACGCGACGTGTGGGCCTTGATCTGGCAGACGATGCGATGTGGCGCGAGCGTCGGCGGCGCCGCCGCCACCAGGTAAACCCGGTCGGGCAGCACCATCACCAGCAGCGGATGAAACTCCACTGCGCTCGCGCGTTCTTCTATAAGCGCGCGTAGCCGCTCGGCCACCTCGCCGGTCAGACACGGCTTGGAGCGCATGGGACCCCAGACGAAGTGATACGTGATGCTCCACGCATCATCCGCGTCCTGTTGAATATTGTGTATATCCATGTCACTCACCTACATATTTATACCGCATTCCCGGACTGTACGTCAAGGGTTTCGGCGCCCAATCCTGTAGATTCGTCTGAGCGATCTACACAATTTTATTGTACCGTATCTACGCCAGCGCATGGCGCCGGGTTGCGCGCCTGAGGGCGCGCCTGGGCGTTCAGCGTGCGAATCTTGCGCAACTCTAACACTGCCGCTCGGCGCGGAAGCCGCAACGCGCCAGCAGCCGAGCCGAATCAGCAGCGGCGCGTTGTAACCTATCGTGATACGATGTGGTGTATGCTATACTGTCCCATAGGTTGTGTGACGTATCTGCGTAGGAGGAAAGCCGTTCGTGCGGCGCTTTCGCCCACGGGCGCGCAATGACCCTCACGCGAAAACAGGAGTGTGCAACGTGGCGCAAGAGACCTACAAGATTCATGAAGTGCAGTGGTGGGGCCTGCCCGTAGGCGTCGTCTTTATCGTGTCGTCCATCGCGGCGACGCTCTATGCCAACCAGGGCAACGACACCATTACCAACGGCGTCGTCGGAGCCATCGCGTTGTTGGTGCTTGCCTTTGGTATCTTCAGCCTTGGCGCCTTTATCTACAGCATCATTGCCCGGGCAGTCGCCCGCACCGAGGCGAAGAACTTCATTCCTGAAGCGACGCACTAATCGTCCACCTGAACGAACAGGCCAGGCAATCCACGGTGTCCCATGCGTGGACCGCTCGGCCTGTTTTGCATGCGTCCAGCGCTGCTCCATGCGCTGCTCCATGCCTGCTCACCCTCCGCGCCCGCGACGAACACCTCCGAACACCTCCGAACACCTCCGAACACCGCTACGTCCCAACCGCTGCGCCATACCCCCACTGCGCAGCGCACCGTCCCAGCATTGCGACGCAGGCTTCCTCCTGCGGGCTTGCGTGTCTCCCATCGCGCCAGCCATAATCAGGAGAGAGAACACTGCCTGGTGTGCGCTACACCGCCGACATCGTTCGCAATCGGAGCGCAGAGTCCTTCGAGTGGAGGTGGGCATCATGATTCTCGTAACTGGCGCCGCAGGCTTCGCTGGCAGTCGCATCATCCAGCGGCTCGTCGAGCAGGGCGCACAGCCGCGTGCGCTCGTGCGCTCAGCGGAACAGGCGAAAGCGCGCCTGCCGCAAGAGGGCGTCGAGGTGGTGGTGGGCGACACGACCAGGCCAGAGACGCTTGGCGCAGCGGTCGCGGGCGTCGAGACGATCATTCACTGCGCATTCATCACGGCGGATCGCAAAGAGGGACGCGGCGCCCACTACTACCAGACCAACGTCGAAGGCACGCACAATCTGCTCGTGGCGGCAAAGAAGGCGGGCATCAAGCGCATCGTCGAGCTTGGCGGCCTGGGAACGCAACGCTCCACGCCTACCTCCTACATGGAGACGCGCTACGAGGCCGATCAGGCGATCAAAGAGAGCGGCCTGGCGTGGAGCATCCTGGGGCCATCCATCCAGTTTGGCAAGGGCGCCGCGTTCTTCAATGGGCTGGCTGATCTGATCCGTTCGGTGCCGCTCATCACGCCGGTAGTCGGCTCAGGCAATCTGCGCTTCCAGCCAATCTGGGTCGAAGATGTGGCGACCTGCGTCCTGAAGATGGCGCAAGAGCCAGAGAACTACGATGGCAAGGTCGTCGAGGTGGGCGGCCCGGAGATTTACACCTACAACGAGATTCTGGACATGCTGATGCTGGCGCTCGGCAGGCATCGCTTCAAGTTGCCCGGCCCCAAGCCGCTCGCGGCGCTGGGCGCACGGGTGATGACGGCGACGCTGCCGAAGCCGCCGATCACCCCGGCGGCCATCGAACTCTTCAACTTCGAGAACACGACCGCGCTCGACTCAGTCTCCTACCACTTCGGCTTTCAACCGATGTCGTGGCGCGACTATCTGCAAAAGAACGGCGTCGAGTAGCGACCAGGCCGAGAGCAGACGGAGAGCAGGCAGCAGGGCGAGCCTCCCTGGGATAGACATCCGCCGTGGTTGCCTGCGATTCGCCAGTGTGGTACAACGCTCCTGGAGTCCTGGGGTCGAAACGAGCGCGCGAGCGCCGCCAGCCTCCGTTCAGCCTCCGTTCAGCTTCGGTTTGCTCGCAAGCCTGTGAGGCGTCCCAGCGGTCCGCCGCGACGAGCCAGCGAGCCAGGCGCCAACTAGCCAATGACCAGCCAATGAGCAGCCAATGGGGTCGGGCAGGCCCTTCGGGGAGTCGTGGCGCCAGCTACGGCAGCGAACCGAGAATCCGCAGGCGCTGGGAGCTACGGCGGAGTGTCACTATCCCTGGGAGGTGGTCCGCATGGCGGAGCGACAATGTCTACGCTGTGGCGCTCCTTATGATGAGGGCGCGACTGTCTGCTTCACCTGCGGAGCTTCCATCGGCGAATTAGAGACGCCGACCCAGCCGGTGCGCGCGCCCAAAGGCCCGTTCGCGAACGCCACGCCCAGCGCCACCTCCGATGCGCCCCCCGAAGCCCCGCCCCAGGCGCCTGTGGCGACCGCGACGCAGAGCCAGGGGCGCCCGCTCACTGTGGGGTCACACTATCCGTCGCCAGCCCTGGCGACACACCCCCCGCGCCGTTCGCGCTGGCCGCTGGTGGTGGGGCTGCTCGTCGTCGTCGCGCTGATCGCTGGCGGCGCCTTCGTGGCGCGCGCGCTGCTCGCCCCACCACCAGTCCCCCGAACCATCACCTATCATGACCAGCAGCAGCGGTTCTCCTTCGCCGAGCCTGCCCTCTGGACGGTGACACCGCGCAGCGATGGAGCGCTACTGGCGGATAGCAGCGGAGCGAATACTCTGACGATTACGGTGGCGCCAGACTCGACCGGGCAGACAGCCGACGCTGTCGCCAATGCGCTGGCCACACAGCAGAGCTTGCAGAGCGCGCGCGCCATTGCAATCGCAGGCGACCAGTGGGAGCGGCGCACTGGCGCTGTGACTGGCGCCGATGGCGCCACGCGCGTCGTGACGCTCTATGTGGATGTGCATGCGGGCTTCCTCTATACCATCCAGACCTCCAGCCCCACATCGGTCGCCACCTCCATCAACACGCTCGTCTATCAACCGCTACTGGCCTCCTTCACCTTCTCGTAGCGGCCACAGCGCACGGCAAGCCCACGGCAAACGCAAGCCTCGCAGCCACAGAGGCGGGCTGTAACCCAGCGGCGCTTCAGCCGTAGAGATGTGCGAGACCGCAGGGACAAGCGCACGCCGACGCCACATGGGCGCAGGCGTGTCGCGGGCAGGTCTCACGAACGGGCAGTGGGGTGGATTTCCCCCTGGAGGGTATCAAGCGTGGACACTCAGCCGACCGGAAAGCAGCGGAATCTCTTCATCACGGTCGCGCTCATCCTGGTGAGCGTCTTTCTGCCGCTGATCGGTCATATCCTGTTGACGTTCATGATCGCCAACGACTACATGACGCTCACCGAGAAGATCATCTGGCTGGTCGCCGTATGGGCGATTCCGGTGCTCGGCCCGCTACTCTACCTGCTGGTAGGTCAGCGTCGCAACCGCCTCTTTGGCGGCCATGCGCTGCTCTAGTGGCAGGCTGACCTGTGCAGAGCAATGCGCGCGAACGATGCGCCTGGGAGCGATGGCTCTCAGGCGCATCGGCGCAATGGCGCGCGATGGCGTAACCGGGGAGCCTCGCGCGCAGGCCGATGCGCCGACTATCCTGTTATAATGAAGGACACGTTTACTACGTCTGCCGGTTGGTCGTTGGCGTTGCGCTGAACCCTCACCCCAGCTCCTCTCCCACGAGGAGAGGGGAGTCTGGAAAGCCCCTCTCCCGCCGCAGTGGGGGAGGGGTTGGGGAGGGGGAGCCAGCGCCAACACCCTGAGCGGACGTGCTATATCATCCTGACGGCGCCCGCTAGTAGCGTCATGCGAGAGGAATGCCCTGTGGTCGAAGAAACCGCTGCGAACGCGATTGTCGTTGTCACCGGGGTCTTCGACCTGCTGCATATCGGCCATCTGCGCTTCCTCGAAGCGGCGCGACGCCTCGGCGACCAGCTGATTGTCGGCGTGGAGAGCGATGAGCGTGTGCGCCGCTGGAAGGGTCCAAATCGCCCCATCCAGACGGAGGATGACCGCCTCGCCCTCTTGCGAGCGCTGCGCGTGGTGGACGATGTCTTCCTCATCACTGGCGAGCGCGTTGACCCAGCCTACTACGCCGACCTGCTGCGGCCATTCGCCGCGCGCTACATCGCCGTCACCGCCGACGATCCGTTTCTGGAGCAGAAACGCGACGCGATGCGGGCCATCGGCGTCGAGCTGCGCGTGGTCACGCCGCGCATCGAAAACTACTCCACGAGCCATCTGGTGCAGTTGCTCGGCCTGCCCTGAGCCATGCGAGGCGCACACTATTCTTGACAATATCGGTCATGTTTCTATTGACGGCGCGCCACTACGGAATCTATGCTGTGGAATAGGCGTGATCTGGTCGCTGTGGACATGTTGTTGCGGGTCACGCCGGGAACAACGACTATGCGGTTGACGATGAAGGGCGACTACGGCCTGCGCGCGATGATTGACATGGCTGGGCGCTTTGGGCAGGGGCCAACGCCCAGCGCGACGATTGCGCGGCGTCAGGCGATTCCTGAGCACTTCCTGGATCAGGTGTTGATCACGTTGCGGCGCGCGGGGCTGGTCAAGAGTCAGCGCGGCCCGCAGGGCGGCCACATGCTGGCCAGGCCACCAGCGCAGATCTCCATGTATGATGTGCTGGTCGCGCTGGAGGGCGCGCCTTCCTCGCTCGATTGCGTGCCACAGTCGAGCGCCTGCCAGCTCTCGCCCGGCTGCGCCATGCGCGACATCTGGGCGCAGATTGACACCTTCGCGCGCGATTTGCTGAGCGCGACGACCCTCGAACAACTGGCTACGCGTCATCGCGCCGTCGGCCAGGAAGCCGAAGCGATGTACTACATCTGATCGCGCCTGATCGCGCCCCTGTAGCGCCTGATGGCATGTGGACCAATCGGTGGCCAGGCGTTTCAGGCTGAGGCGACCACGTGCCTGCCCTCTCGCACGCCAACGCTGGCCTCCGCCTCCCAAAGCTCCTCAGCCAGCGCGCCGCTTGGCAGGTTGTTCTCCGCGACACGCCCGCCGTTCATCCGCAGTGTATAGCGGAAGGAGCCTGGCTCGATGTCCTGGCTATGCGAGATGAGGAAGATCTGCTCGAAGGCCTCGGCGATGGCGCCCGTCGTCAGCACACGCGCCAGCGCCTGCGACCGCTCGGCGTCGAACGCGCTTAGTGGCTCGTCGAGGAAGATGAAACCCGGCGTCGCGCCCAGTTCCTTGGGTAGCGTGGCCAGCGCAAACGCCAGCCGCAGCGCCAGCGACGCCTGATCGCGCGCGCCGCCCGAAAAGAGGTTCTTGCGTACATAGCGTCCGGCGACCTGGTCCCACATGCGAATGGCGAGGTCAGCCTCGCCGCCCGCGCCGGAGGCATCCTCGCGCAGCAGCGTGACGTCGTGATAGCGCCCAGCCGTCAGCTCTGGCAGAATGGCGCGCATGTAGGCTTCGGTCTCTGGCAGCGCGCGGCGAATGATGCGGGAACGCGCCTCGCTGGCAAGTTCGCAGGCCAGCTCGCGGCGACGCAGATCACGCTCGGCGGCTTCGAGCTGCGTGTGCAGATGCGCCTCGTCGAGATCGGCGCTCTCCAGCAGCGTCTCGCGCTCATGCTCCACCGTCGTCTGCTCGGCATGGTAGGCCGTCAGACGGGCGGTCTCGTGCTCCACACGCAGGCTCGGCGCCTCGGCGGCGGTGACCTCGCCCAGCAGCGGCCACGATTGCGTCAGGGTCGTCAGCGACTCGTCACCCTTCGCCGAGGAGATGCCCAGTGCGACGAGGCGCTCGCGGATCTGCTCGCACAGACGGTCATGCGTCTCGCAGGTCTCGTCACTCTGCGCTGCCAGCCGCTCGCGGTCCGCGATCAGATTGCCCTGGCGCGAGCGCGCCGCAGCCTCGTCGTGCTGCGCCAACGCGCGCTGGGTTTGCTCGCCAAGCTGTTCGTGCAGCGCTTCGAGCGCAGGCGTCTCCAATGGCTCGGCGAGCGTCGTCTCCTCGGCGAGGCCCAGGCCCGCGAGGTCAAACGCCACACGCTGCAAATCGTTCGCCCAGGCCCGCAACGTATCTTCCAGGCTCTCGCTGCTCTCCAGCAGTCGTGTGTGAATCTCGTCGCGGCTTCCCACGCTGGACACGAGCGTCGAGAACGTGACCTCCGCCGCCCCGCGAGCCGCGGCGAGGCTGGTCACATCGTCGGGCAGACCGAGCGCGCGCGCCTCCTCAGTCAGTTCGCTCGCCTGCGCATCGAGGTCGTCCAGGCGCTGCTGAATGTGGGCGGGCGCGTCCTCATAGCCAAGATTGCGCAGCGCGGCGTAGGCGCCCTCTGCGTCACCCAGCGCGCGCTCCAGATCAACCCGCGCTCGTGCAGCCTGCGTCTCCGCCGCACGCGCCTGCGCCTCCACCTCGGCGTAATCGCTGGCGTTGGGCAGGGTGTGGAGGAGCTTTTCGCCCTCTGCGGCGCTGACGGGAATGGGCATGCCCGCCGCACGCAGCCTGGCCTCCAGGCGGCCTAGCTCATCATTCATCAGCCGCTGCGCCAGATTGCTCTCGGCATGCACAGTTGAGATGCCCTGCTCGGTCTCGGAGATCTTCCAGGCGTGGGCGCGGCTGGCCGACACCTCCAGCCGCCAGCGCATGCCCAGCCCGACGACGCCGATGCCCGCCAGCACGACAAAGAACCACAGCGGGCCTATCGAGAACCTGATCGCCAATGCCGCTGAGATCAGCGCCATCAGTAGTGACGCGCCGGTCAGCGCCAGCCACTGCCACGACTGCGCGCGCGTCTCGGCGGCCTCGCGCTCGTGACGCCCGCGCGTCGTGCGCAGCGCGACGAGTTGCTGTGTGCGCCCTTCGCGCGTATCGGCGCGCTCACGCGCCAGAATCCACTCCGCCAGCGTGTCGCGCCCGTGCGCCCTGGCGAGCGCAGTCACCGACGCGCTGCGAGCGCCTTCCGCTGTGGCAAGCAGCTCGCGCGCATGCTGCTCTGCCCCCTCCGCCGCCTGGAGGCGCTGCGCCAGGGCGGCCACCTCCACGAGCGAGGAGCGCTCGCTGGCGAGCGTGCGCAGGCCAGCCTCCAGCCGATGGATGTCGTCGAGCTTGCGCTGCGCCTCTGGCGCGCTCGCCGCTTCGATGGCGTCAAGATGTTGGAGTTGCGAGGTCAGCAGCGATGTCTCCTGCGAGGCCTGGCGCGCGCGCCAGCGGTTGCGCTCTGTCTCGGCCAGCCGCCGCTCAGCCGTGCGCAGGGTGTCCACGCGGGTGAGCAACGCCTCGTGCTGCTCCATCTCGCTGGTCACGCGCAACTCGCTCTCCGCCAGATAGTCCATCCGCGCGACGAGGGTATCGCGCTCCTCTAGCCAGGCGCGCAGCTCCGCCGCCTGCAAGCGCTGCGACACATCGCCCTCGTGCGCGTTCGCCTCGCGCTGCAGACGGCGCTGCGCCGCCACGCGAGCCTGCGCGCGCAAGCGCTCGATGCGACGACGGTCCTCGGCGCTCGGCGCCAGCGCCCGCTCGACGCCAACCAGACGCTCCAGCCCCAGCAGCCGCGAGATCGCTTCCTCGCGCTCATCGCGCCGCAGCGACTCCAGACGTTCCAGCCCCTTCTGCTCCATGAAGCACGAATTGCGTAGCGTCTCGCCATCGAGGCCGCGCAACTCCGCCAGGATACGGTCGCTCACGGCGCTCACGGCGCTGATGCGCTCCACCGACCGATCGGGCTGGCGCACCACGAGCGTCGCCTCCGATGTGGAACCGCCGTTGCGGGTGCGCGTCAGCGTGCGCGTGACTTCCAGCTCCGTCTCATCCGCCATCAGCGTCAGCGTCACCTGCGCCTGCGCGCCATCGTGCGGAATCAGCGCTGCGAGCGTCGCTTTGCCCGGCTCCTCGCCGACCAAAGGGCGGCCATAGAGCGCAAAATAGATCGCCTCGAAGAGCGTGGATTTGCCCGACTCGTTTGGGCCTTCGATCAGCGTGGCGCCGCGCCGGGGCAGCCAGAGGTCTACGTCGCGCAGGTGCTTCAGCGCTGGGACGGTCAGCCGTTTCAGCGTAATCATCGTCTACGCGCCCTCCTCGCCACTGGCCCGCAGCCGCGCCAGCAGCAGTTCGCCCGCAGCGCGCACATCGTCGGGATTGGGCATGCCAGCCGCGCCCTCCTGGCTCTGGCGCAGCGTCTCTTCCACCACCAGCGCGACCATCCTGGCAGGCGAGATCGCCTCGGCCTGTGGGCCGAGATCGGGCAGCGCGAATGCACGCTCTGTAAGCGTCAGCCCACTCGTATCCACATCTAGTGAGAACGCGCGTTGCTGCCCAACTGTTATGACCTCTCGCAGCGCCAGCTGATGATACTGTTCGCGGGTGAGCGGGCCAGTCAGGCGCAGACGCGCCATCGTCTCGGGCGTGCAGACCGCCTCCAACTCCGCGCGAATGACATCGAGCGCATGGGTCGCCTCATCCTGGGCGCCGTCAACCTGGGCGCCGTCATCTGGCGCTGGCTCGCCTGGCGCGAGGTCATCGGCAGTCACGGGCCAGAGGCGACTGGTGTGTAGGGTGATCTCGGCGCGTGGCTGCGCCTTCGTGCGGATGTGCTCGATATGCCGCACGCCGTCGCGCGCCAGCTCCGCCCAGACGAAGCCCGGCTCGCCCGACTGCGCGCCAAACTCCATGCGCTCGGTTGCGCCCACCACCACTACCTCGCGCTCGCCCATGCGCTGCCGGGCATAGCGATGGATATGCCCCGCCACCACCAGGCGCACCCGCTCAGGCAGCGCGGCGAGGCTGGCCTGCGTGATGGTTCGCTCACCCTCATTCGGGCGCGCGAGGCCTTCGAGCGCCGCATGTGCGATCAGCAGCGCCACGTCGGCCTGCGCCAGCGTGTCCGTCGCCTCAGCGCTCCACTGCGCCAGCGCCAGCGGATCGCTGCCGGGGGGCGCGACTGGGTTGTTGCTGAGACCGATCACCGCGACGCGCAACTCGCCGCCAGCTACGCCCAGCGTGAACATCTGTGGCTCCAGCATGTCGGATGCGGCGAAGTAGTGGAGTTCGTCGAGCGCGGCGTAGACCTGCTGCGGCGCCTCACCGCCATGCTCAGTCTGCATACGCGGCGTGTCGTGGTTGCCACTGATCGCGACGCAGACGATGCCCGCCCCGCCTAGCCGATGCAACTGCTCGGCCACGAAGGCGCGATCCTGATTGGATGGCGCAGGTGAGTCGAAGAGGTCGCCGGTGTTGATGAACAGCGCGGCGCGGCGTTCGAGGGCGCAGTCTACCGCCGCCTTGAATCCACGCCGCAGCCAGGCCCGCCGCTGAAGTCGTCGCCCCGGAGACAGCCGTGGCAGGGCAGGCGACAGATGATTATCGCCCGTGACGACCAGACCAATGACGGCGCCGTCTGCGGCGTCTGAGCTAAAGGTCATCGCGCTCACTCCCAAGACACACATCCCCAGCCGCTGCACTCTGCGATAACGGCTTGCTCCCTGGCGCTCAGAAAGTGTAGACCGTTGAGAGGGTAAGCGTCAAATCTGGAGCGGCTCACACAGGACTATCATCTTGTGCTTGTTGTGCTTGCGCGTCTCGGCCATGCGAACGACACGGCCAGTCGGCTGACGGCTGATTGCGGGCGGCGCGGCGGAAGACATACAATGATGCTATGTTTTTACTGCTGCATGGCGACGACGAATTTTCGGCGCGCGCAGAGCTGGCGCGCCTGCGCGCATCGGGCGGCTTCGACTTCAACCAGGACACCTTTACCGGAGACGACGCCGACCTCGCCCAGATGCGCGCCATCTGCGACACAATGCCGTTCCTGAGCGAACGGCGGCTCGTCGTGTTGCTGGGGCTGCCCAAGCCGAAGCGTGGCGCGGACGGCGACGAGGACGACGATGCGGACGCTGAGCCTGCCGAGAAGCCCGCCAAACCCGCTGGCAAGGGCAAGAAGGGCAAAGCCACCGGGCCATCCCCGCGCGCATTCATCCAGGCGCTGGCCGACTATGCCCCGCATGTGCCGGAGACGACCACCCTCGTCGTCGTCGCTGGCAAACTGGAGCCGAGCAGCCCGCTGCTGAAAGCCGCCCAGCAGCACGGCAGCGCACGCGCCTTCATGCCGCCGAAAGGCGCTCAACTGGAGGAGTGGATCACTCGCCATGCGCAGTCTGGCGGCGCGCGCATCACGCCGGAGGCCGTGCAACTGCTGGTAGAGTCGCTCGGCGCCGAGAATTTGCGCCTGCTCGACAGCGAGATCGAGAAGCTCTGCGTCGCCGTTGGGCGCGATGGACGCATCGGCGTCGAGCAGGTGCGCGCGCTGACACCACAGATCAACCAGGCGCGCGTCTTCGATCTGACCGATGCGCTGGCGCGCCGTGACCACCAGCGCGCCCTGGCGCTGCTGCATGAACAACTCGCCCATGGAGCACCTCCGCAAATGATCCTCGGACTGATCGCCGCCCAGACACGCAGGCTGATTCAGGTGAAAGCCATGGCGGAGCGCGGCATGCGCGCGGGACAGATCGCGGATGCGGCAGGGCTGGCGCCCTTCGTAGCGGACAAAACGATTGCGCTCGCCCGCCAGTTCAGCTTCGACCAGCTTGAGGCCGCCCACCGCGCGCTGCTCGATGTGGATGTGGCGCTCAAGAGCAGCCGCATGAGCGCCGAGCTGGCGCTCGACCTGCTCACCCTGCAGTTTGGCGAGACCACCGAGCGCCTCCCGCGCTGATGCGCAGCACAGCCTGTGCGTCGCCCATCACGACCTTGCTATAATCGGAGTATCGCCGCGCCCAGCGTGAGCAGTTCAGCCACAGAGTCGTCGAAATGAAATGGAGTTCTCCTGGTGTCGTCGCTTCTCTCTGCCCTGGGCGCGTCGAAGGATGGCCAGCCAACCGTATTCACGCGATGGACTGGCATCGCAGAGAAACGTCTCCCGGCGCTGATCGCGCTGGTGGCCGCGCTACTCTACCTGCTGCCCGTCAATCAGTACTCCAGCAACTACGACGAGGGCGTCTACTGGCAGTCGCTGCGCGCGATGCAGCAGGGCCATCCGCTGTATAGCTCCGTGTTCTCGTCGCAGCCACCCTATTTTCTGCTCAGCATCTATCCGTTCTACCGCGTGTTTGGGCAGAGCATCGCGGCTGCGCGCGTCGGCGTGGCGGTCTTCGGTGTGGTGGGCGTCATCGCGATCTTCTGGCTTGGCTCGGAGTTGATCGGCTTCTGGGGAGGCGTCATCGCGTCCACACTGCTGGTCTTTGAGCCATACTATCTCGCGCAGGCGCGCACCCTGGAAGCAGATGGCCCAGCAGTCGCAGTCAGCATCCTGGCGGTCGCGCTGGCGGTCGCGGCGAGCCGACGCTCTGGCGCCACATGGCGCTGGCTCGCCGCGCTCAGTGGCGTCGTCATCGCCTATGGGGTGCTCATCAAGCTGTTCGATGTCGTCGCGCTCATCCCGATTGTCCTCTACCTCGCCACGCCGCTCTACAGCGCCTGCGTCGAAGGCGCGGGCCGTTTGCGTCGCCCGACCGCCTCCGGCCTTCGTTCAGGCGCGCGGGAGGCGTTGCCCGACCTGATTGCCTGTGCAGCAGGTGGGCTGGTGACGACAATCGTGTTGTTGGCGCCGTTCCTGGGGTCCTTCTCCGCGCTGTGGAATCAGGTCGTCGCCTTCCACACCGCCAATACCCAGAGCCTGGCGCCGCAACTCAGCGGGAAGGGCGACGTGACCATCCGCAGCTTTCTCATGGTGGGCGCGCTCGCGCTCATCGTTGTGGGTCTGGCGGTCTGGCGGCGTGAGTGGCGTGTGGCGCCGCTGCTACTCTGGCTCGTGGCGTCCATCGTGACGCTCAATCGGCTCACGATCTACTTCGGACATTACGCCGTGCTGGTCGCGCCGAGCCTGGCGCTGCTGGTGGCGCTCTCATTCGCGTTGCTCTCACGTGCGCTTGGCGCGCCGGGCGGGCGCTGGTTGAGCCTCGCCGTGACGCTGGCTATCCTCGTCGCGCTGCTCCACAGCGCCATCACTGACTTCACTCCGGTCAACGCGCATGATGTCGGCAGCGCGGCCAATACCACTGTCGTCGCGGGTGTCCCACCCAACGCGCAGACCTATCTCGCCGCCATCAACGCATTCACCATGCCTGGCGAGGTCGTCGTCACTGACGATCAGTACACGGCGGCTCAGGCAGGGCATGGTGTGCCGCCTGAGTTGGTGGATACCTCGTTCGTGCGTGTCGCGACGGGCTACCTCACCGCAGCGCAGATCGAAGGCGTTATCGAGCGCGACCACATTCGCGTCATCATCCTGGGCTCCGATCGGCTGAGCCAGATTCCCGGCTTCATGCCATGGCTACAGAGCCACTACGTGGTCGCTGCGCATACGGGCGACAACTACGCGATCTATCTGCGCGTGGCGTCCGGCCCCAGCGTCGCCTGACTCCCTGCCGAGGCGCCTACCCGCCAAAGCCAGGCAGCGCTAGTCATTGGCAAGCGGCACAGCGGCCTGGGGTAGCGCCTGGGGCAGCGTCGCCTTGGGACGCCCCCACCGCGAGCGAATCGAGCGGCGCAGTGGCCGTTCGAGCAGGTGGTAGCTCAAGCCAGAGACCAGGATGACCAGCGCCGAAAACGCCCCGAAAAAGGCGAGGTTGTCCGGGATGACATGCAGTGTCGCGCGCGAGGCGGCATCGAGTTGTTCCCACAGTGGCGCGCCGAGTAGATACCAGACAGGCTTGTGCAGAATGTAGATCGCGTAACTGATCTCACCTAGCCATACGAGGAGAGGAATCGAGAGAACCCGCGCGATGACGCCGCGCTGGAAGGCAAGCAGGAAGATGATGGCGGCGAGCGGCGGCAACTCGATTGGGCCAAGTGTATCCACCACTACGCCGTGGATACCGGCCCTATCAGTGACGACCAGCGCTAACCCGAACACGACCAGCGCGACCACGATCAGCCCATCAAACAGCGGGCCAGTCAGCCGCCGCAACAGTGGCAACGCGTCTGGACCGTATCTGATAAATAGTAGCCCCATCGCCATGCCTACGATGAACTCTGGAAAGCTGATGAGCGGATTGTAGCGTACGACGTTGCGCCATAGTGCGCCCGTCACCCAGCCTTCTCTGCCGATGATGGCAAGCGCCATAGCTACTGCAAGGAAACAGAGCCAGGAGAGCACGCCGAGCAGCCAAAGTCCACGGCGACGCAGGCGACCAGCGAGCGGAAGCGCCAGCGGGAAGAGGAGGTAGAAAAACGCCTCAACCGAGAGGCTCCAGCTTGGCTGATTCCATTCGAGCGTGAAGGGCAGCCATGCGTGCAACATGGTCAGGTGCGCGACGCCTGAGATGGCCAGGACCTTCGGGTTAGCTTCCACTGTCAGGTACTCAGGCAGGGCCAGCACGAGGCCGAGCAGGTAGACCGGGTAGATGCGCGCGATGCGGGCGACCCAGAATTCGCGTCGGCTGCCCCGCAGAGTCCCATTCGGCGTGATGTAGGTGTAGGCGAGGATGAATCCTGATAGGAGGAAGAAGAAGTCAACGGCGATGTGGCCCTGCAGCAGGACGAGGCCCAGCCCAGCGGGGAGCGCCGCATGCGACGCTGGCTTGCCGGGCAGCGGCTCCAGACGGAATTCGCTGGCGAAGTGATAGCAGACGACCCAGAAGGCGGCGAAGAAGCGCGCTCCTGTCAAGGCGTTTAGCGATCTGCGCGCGTTCTGTCGCACTCTGCGTCTCCTCGTTAGTGAACGGATGTTTGCACAAGGCCTGCATGCGCCAGTGACGCTAGTCTAGCATTCGCGGCTGAGGCCGTCAAACACGACGCACGTTGATTCCAATGTGCGTGACGACACATCGCAGACGCGCTGGATTGAGTGATGCGCGCCTGCTGGGCGCTGGAGCGCCGCTGCATGATTCGCACCATGCGGACGGCGCACCTCGGCGATGTTCGCCGCTGGACCGCGGGTGGTATACTGATGCCCGATTGCGCTGCACGGCGCCGCGCCATCGAACTGGCGCGTAGTCGTCGCTTTCGCCTGCCCCCACGGTCTTGCGGAGCCGCCAGCGTGGAGTTCAGCGCGACCATTGCTCATACCATCTCAGCATCCCAGGAGGCATGCATGAACAATCAGCCGCTGGATACCCTGTGGCTCGCCCGCGCAATCTTCGATCTGGGGGGTGTCACCTTTGGCGATTACACGCTGGGCGGCAGCACCGTCAACTCCCCCGTCTACATCAATCCGCGTGCGCTCATCAGCAATCCTGAGGCGCTGCGTGTAGCGGCGCGGATGATGGCGCAAGAGGTCGCACTGGCGCAATCGCTGCGGCGGTCGCATGCGCAGCCCTACGATGTGGTGGCGGGCGTGCCGACCGGCGGGCTGCTGCTGGCGACGGCCTTCGCGCTGGAGTCGAATACGCCGCTGATCTATGCGCGCCTGCGGCCAGAAGGTACTGGCCAGCGCGGCATCGAGGGGCGCCACATCGAGGGCGCGCGGGCGCTGCTGATTGACGATCTCGTGACTGGCGGCGCGAGCATGAGCGAGATGGCGCGCTTCCTGGCGGAGCACGACATCAAGGTGCATGACGCGGTGGCCCTGGTAGACCGCCAGATGGGCGCACAGACCCGGCTCAAGCGCGTCGGCATCAACCTCATCAGCATCCTCAAGCTGGATGTGATGATGAACCACTATTACGAGAGCAGCCTCATCACCGAGGAGCAGCACAACAACTACCTCAACTATGTGCGCGCCAACCGCGCCGCCGAATCGGACGAGCTGGACGCCTCGCAGGCGGGCGAGCATGGGCAAGCTGGCCAGAAGAATGGCCAGAAGAACGGCGGCGCGAGCAACGGCCACGCCGCCGGGCACGAGGCTGACGCGCAGTAGCCTGGCTGCCCACTCCCCCGGCCCCTCCCCCGCTGTGCGGGAGAGGGGAGACTGGAAAGCCACTCCCCGCTATGCGAGCGAGGCCGCAAAGCCTCTCTCCCGCTGCGGCGGGAGAGAGGGGTTGGGGAGGGGGCGCAAGGCGCGAGGTGTGCGACCATGACAACCTCCCGAACTTCGGATGCGCTCGCGCACACTGAGCCATCCCGCGCGCTGCTGCTTGGCGCCCGCGACACGCTGCCGCTGCTGCCAGGTACCATACCGTTTGGGTTGATCTACGGCGCGACGGCGCTAACGGTGGGCATGCCGGCCTGGCTGACACAGATGATGTCCATCGTCGTCTTCGCCGGGTCGGCGCAGTTCGCGGTCGTGCTGCTCGTCGCAGGCGGCGCCTCGGCGGTCGTGCTGGTGTTGACGGCGGCCATCCTCAACCTGCGCCATGTGCTCTATAGCGCCTCGCTCGGCCCCACCCTGCGCGACGCCCCGCGTGGCTGGCGGCTGGCGCTCGCCTATCTGCTGGTGGACGAGGTCTATGGCGTTGTGATCGGGCGCATGCTGCGTCTGCCGATGCGCCAACGGGTGCGCTACATGCTCGGCTCTGGCCTCACCCTCTGGATCGCCTGGCAGATCAGCACGCTGGTGGGCATCCTGATCGGTGCGCGGATTCCCGCAGGCTGGTCGCTCGACTTCGCCGCCACGCTCACCTTCATCGCGCTGCTCGTGCCGCTGCTGCGCGACCGTGCGCTGATTGGCGCGGCGCTGATAGCCGGCGTTGTCGCCGCGCTGACACTGGCGGCGCCGCTCAAGCTGGGGCTGGTGGTGGCGGCCGTCGCGGGCATCGGCGCGGGGATGCTGCTCGACCGCTGGCATGCTCGCCGCGACACAAGCGCCCCGCCAGTCGTGTCCGACCCACGAGCCGCCGACCACACGGCGCCGCCAGCCGCCACGGCGGAGGAGGGGTGAGCAGATGGCGCTGGCATTGAGCATCGTGCTGATCGGCGTGCTGACCTACCTGATGCGCGTCGCATTCATCGGACCTTCGCGGCTCTCGCTGCCACCCTCCGTCGAGCGAGCGCTGCGCTTCGTGCCGCCTGCCGCGCTTGCCGCGCTGATCGTGCCTGATCTGGTTGGCCACAATGGCGCGCTCGTCCTCACACTGGCCAACCCGCGCCTGATCGCAGGCGTGGTGGCGCTGGTGGTGGCCTGGCGCACCCGCAATGTCGCCGCCACACTCATCATCGGCATGGCAGTCTTCTGGCTGCTCTCTGCCCTGCTGCCCGGCTGACGCTACAGCACACTGGCGCGACATCCTTGGCATGATCCTACGCAGATGGGAGGAGTGACATGGCACATTTTTCACCTTCACGAAGAGTACTATGCCGAATAATCCGCAAAATCACTTGGATAGTAACAGCCTGTGTTGCCGTCGGAATCGTGTTCGAGGCCATCGTGTGGTTCATGCCCGTAGACTCGGCGACGTTTGTTGAACGGGATAGTTACGGTGGCATCACCGCTAGCTCTACCAGCCATGATTCAGCAGTCGCTTCCAGGTTGCGGCGGACCATCAATACTGGGCCATCCGCAATCGCGCCGCTCGACCCTTTCCCGGTATGCTCCTACTCTGCTGATCAAGTTCCGCAATCCTTGCCGTACTCCTACACCTTCATGTGGCAAGGCATGGTTATCGAGACTGTCAAAGGGTACAGATACAACTGCGGACAAGGAAACGTAGACTGCGGCGGTATCCACTGGATCGAGGTATGGAATGTGCCACACACAGATTGACCACTCCCAGATTTCGCCGACATCGCCTATACTGGCTGCTCTCCGCGCTGCTGCCGGGGTGAGCGTTAGCGCTGTGCGCACCTGTGTGCTAGCTGCCCCAAGCTTGCGAACGTGAGTGACGCCGCGACAGCGCGGCGATGGCGCAGGCTCCACTCACGACTGCGGCAGGCGCATATAGAACCGCAAGACGTATATGCGGAATCTGCGCCACCTCCGTTACCAGACGCAGCGGTTGATAGGGATCGGAAGGCAAGCGCTCCGCATAGAGCCAGAGATTTGCGGCGTAGCACACCAGGGTCGCCAGCGCGCAGAAGATGGCGCCTGCGACGACCATCACGAGCGGCGCCAATCGGCTGCGCTTGTAGATGCGTGCGTCAACCACCGCGCTCAGGCAGACCAGCAGCGCGCCAACGCCAGCGAGCGTGACAGGCAAGCTGGCGATATTGAGGGTCAGGGGGACGACAAAGAGGTACCCTGGCCCGCCATTAGGGCCAAACTCCGCAGAGACGTATTCCACAACCTGCTGCGTCAGCGAGGCCGCCAGCGCGATGAGCGCGAGCGCCACGGTGAGGGCGCCGAGGAGCGTCTCTGCCCTCCGCATCGCGGGTGTTTCTCCTTCACCTTGCTGCCCAAAGACATCCCCCTGCTCGCGCGCGATTGCGTAGGAGCAAGGGGGTGTCCGCAGGTGGTCAGCGTGGCTATGCTGATGGCAACTGTGGGTCGCGCGGCGCTGGCGGGATGTACGGCGGGGTGTGCGGCGCGGCGACTGGCGTGGGCGTCGGCGCGGCGGGCGTGGTTGGCGCAGTGGCGGGCATTCCGGCGGCCTTGCGCATCATCGCCGAGAGCGGCTCCACGAGGTCAATCGGCAACGGGAAGATGATCGTGGAGTTCTTCTCGACGGCGATCTCGGTCAGCGTTTGCAGGTAGCGCAGTTGGAGCGCCGCTGGCTCAGTCGAGATGACCTTCGCAGCGTCGGCGAGGGTCTGCGAGGCCAGGAACTCGCCCTGCGCCTGCAAGACCTTGGCGCGCTTCTCGCGCTCGGCCTCAGCCTGCTTCGCCATCGCGCGCTGCATCGTCTGTGGCAGCTCCACATCTTTGATCTCGACCGCCGTGACTTTGATGCCCCAGCGCTCGGTATGCTCGTCAATGATAGTCTGCACTGCCTGATTCATGCGCGCACGGTCAGTCAAGAGCTGGTCTAGCTCCGACTGACCCAGCACGTTGCGCATCGTCGTCTGCGCGATCTGAACGGTGGCGCGGTAGTAGTCCATCACGTTGTTGACGGCGTCGTTCGGGCTGACAACGTAGAAGTAGACGACCGCGCTGACGCGCACCGTCACGTTGTCGCGGGTCACGCCCTCCTGCGGCGGCAACTCAATCGTGATGATGCGCAGATCAATCTTGCGCATGGAGCTGATGAAGGGTGGCACCCAGAAGACGCCCGGCCCCTTCGCGCCGATCAGCCGACCGAGCACGAAGATGACGCCGCGCTCATACTGGTTGACCACGCGCAGGCCCGCGAGGCAGAAAAGGATCAGCAGGATGACCACGATGCCCACGATGATCGCGAGCGGTCCGAGCGCTGAGAGATCCATACGAACTACCGTACACTTTCTATCCATGACTCTGGTCTGACGCCAGAGCCGATGCGCCGATGAATGCGTATTACATACGCGCTAGATGCGCCGATGATAGCACAGTGGCGAACGTCTCACGAACGCCTCACTTGCCGGGTTTGGTGGCCGCGACGGGCGCTGGCTCGACCACCAGCATCAGCCCCTCCACTCGCACGATGCGCGCACGAGAGCCGACGGGCAGCGGCCCCGCCTCACTCGCCTTGGGGCTGAGCTTGGCGATCCAGTTCTCGCCGAGCAGGTTGACACGTCCTAGCGGCGCAAGCGGCTCGATGACCGTCACCACCTGCCCAATGTACGACTCTGTCCCTGTGGTGACGCGCCGCCGCTGCGCGCCGACGCTGTAGCGTAGCACCAGCAGCGCCACCAGCCCGACGCCCGCCGTCACGCCCACGATCACCGCCAGATTGACGGTCGCCGCGCCGACATTCGAGCCGGTGTCGAAGAAGATGAGCGCCCCCACGACCAGGCTGATGAGCGCGCCGACCGACAGCACGCCATGCGTCGGCGCGCGGGTATCTATCCCCAGCAGCAGAATCGCCAGGAACATCAGCGCGAGGCCGCCCCAGTTGGGGCTGATGCCGACTGCGCCGATCAGAAAGATCACCAACGTGATCGCCCCAACCACGCCAGGGACGGTCGCGCCGGGGTGGGCTAGCTCCAGGTAGATGCAGATCGCTGCGATGACGAAGAGGATAAAGAGCACCGTCGGGTCAAACAGGAACGTCTCGATCACGCTGGCGATCGAGGGCTGCAACGTTTCGACCGCAAGCCCCGCCGTCTGCACCGTGAACGAGGCGCCGCTGGCATAGACGCCCGTGTAGCCGTCGAGCTGACCGAGCAGCGCGCTGAGCGAGTCAGCCTGGAGCGAGATGATGCCCTGGCTCATCGCTTCGCTATCGGTGTAGGCGGTCGCATTCGTGATCATCGCTTCGGCGGGCGCCACACTGCGGTGATAATCAGTCTGGATCGAGCGCATCAGCGCTTCGAGGTCCTGCTCGACCTTGCTCTTGAGGGTCGCGGGCAGATCGTTGCCCGCCGCGTCTACCGGGCTGGCGGCGCCAATACGCGTGCTGGGCGCCATCGCGGCGATGGGCGCGGCCAGCGTGACGAAGGAGCCAGCCGAGGCTGCCTGGGCCGCCTGCGGGCTGACGTACGTGGCGATGGGAATGGTGGCCGCTAGTTCGGCCTGCACGATCTTGTTCAGCGAGTCGAGGTCGCCGCCGGGCGTGTCTACCGTGATGACCAGCAGGGTCGCGCCATCATGCTCTGCCGTGGTGATGGCGTCGGCGACAGCGCGCGCTCCGGATGGGTCAACATCGCGCTGGAACGCCATCAGATCAATATGCGGAGCGTCGGCGTGCGCTGTCGGCGCGGCGATGAATGCGACCAGTGGCCCCAGCGCGAGCAGCAGCGCCAGCGCAAGCAGGCAGACCTGGCGCCACGGCTGACGGGTTGCGACAAACGTGGCTGTTGGCGTTGACCTCATAGTACGCCTCTCAGGGTAGCGCGGAACTCCAGAGTGGTTCATCCTCACCCGCGCGGGGGATGACAAGCGAACTCTGCATCCTTCGTCGCAACTATAGGCGCGGCCCTCGCTCGCGTCAAGCGTCTCGCATCACATATACGCAGATGCCACGGTCGGGTTCGGCGTATACTTCGGCGTATACTAGAGATATACGCCAGCAGATACGCGCACGCAATGGGGCGAGCGCGGCGCGCGACTACGCGCGATAGACGCGAACGCGATAGATGCGCAAGAGCAGACGCCGCAGACGCGGCGCAGGAGTGAACAGTGGCGAACGAAGAGCGACAATTCGACATTCTCGTGATCGGCGCGGGCATCGGTGGCTACGTGGCCGCGATTCGCGCGGCGCAGCTTGGCGCGCATGTCGGCATCGTAGAGAAGCAATACGTCGGCGGCACCTGCCTCAATGTCGGCTGCATCCCCTCGAAGGCGCTGCTGCATGTCGCGCAGGTCTACGCGGAGCTGAAGGAACTCGACAAGCTCGGCATCACGCTCGCGGCGCCACCGACGATTGACATGGCGGTCGCGGTGGCCTTCAAGGACAAGGTGGTGAAGCAGCTGACCGGCGGCGTCGGCCAACTGCTCAAGGCCAACAAGGTCGCCCTGTTCGAGGGGGCTGCTGAGGCGCTGTCGCCCACTCAGGTGCGCGTGAAGATGAACGACGGCTCGACCCAGGAGCTGACGGCGCGCAAGCTGATTCTGGCGACTGGCTCCGAGACGATTCGCCCGCCATTCCCCGGCATTGACGGCAA
>JAICSR010000300.1 GCA_025936795.1 Ktedonobacterales bacterium
CCAGGGAAGTGGGGAGCGTGCTAGCCCTGGCGGCTTCCCGCCTCGCTGGCCGCTGGCGTGTGGCCATTGTGCGCCGTGTGGCTGGGCGTCTCGTCGTGCGTCTCGTGCGCGCTGGTGAGCGAGCCAAGCCGCTCGGCGCCCTGCTCCTCCGCATGGCGCGCCGCCGCCGCGACGAAGCCCCGGAACAGCGGATGCGGGCGCGTGGGCCGACTCTTGAACTCCGGGTGGAACTGCGTCGCCACGAACCACGGATGATCGGGCAGCTCGATGATCTCGACCAGCCTGTTATCCGCCGACTTGCCGCTGAAGCGCATGCCTGCGGCCTCCAGGCGGCGATGGTAGGCGACGTTGACCTCGTAGCGATGGCGATGCCGCTCGAAGACGACAGGGTTTCCATAAGCCTCGGCCGCTTTGCTGCCCGGCGTCAGGCAGCAGACCCACTGGCCCAGGCGCATCGTGCCGCCCTTGTCGGAGACGCCACGCTGATTGGGCATCAGGTCAATTACCTTGTCGGGCGATTCGGGGTCGAACTCGGAGCTATTGGCGTCCTTCAGGCCCAGCGCGTTGCGCGCGAATTCGACCACCGCGACCTGCAAGCCCAGGCACAGCCCGAAGTAGGGGATGTTGTGGGTGCGGGCGTAGTTCGCCGCGCGCACCTTGCCCTCGATGCCGCGATGCCCGAAGCCGCCCGGCACGATGATGCCATCCGCCGCCGCCAGCCGTGGCTGGTACTCGTCCCAGTCGGTCTCCAGCTTCTGCGAGTCAATCCAGTCAATCTGCGTGTCTACGCCAATGGACCAGCCCGCGCTGGCGAGCGCCTCGCCCACCGACATATAGGCGTCGTGCAGCTCGACATACTTGCCCACCAGCGCGATGCGCACGAAGGGCTTCTCGGCGTGGATGCGCCCCACCAGCTCGCGCCAGTCGTCCAACTGCGGCGCGTGCGCCTGCTCGCCCAGCCCCAGCTTCTCCACCAGGAAGTCGCCCAGGCCCGATTCTTCGAGCATCAGCGGCACCTCGTAGATGCTGCTGGCCGTTTCCAGCGGCACGACCGCACGGCGCTCGATATTGCAAAAGAGGGCGATCTTGTCGCGTAGCTCGTCGGCCACCGGATAATCGGAGCGGCAGAGGATCACGTCGGGTTGAATGCCGGAGCGCAGCAGTTCTTTGACGCTATGCTGGGTTGGCTTGGTCTTCAGCTCCTTCGTCGCGCCGATGTAGGGCAGCAGCGTGACATGCAGATAGAGCGCGTTGTCGCGTCCCAGATCGCTGCGCATCTGGCGGATCGCTTCGAGGAACGGCTCGCCCTCGATGTCGCCGACGGTGCCGCCGACCTCCACGATCACGACATCGGCGTTGGTCTGCTCGGCCAGCGTGCGCATGCGCGCCTTGATCTCGTTGGTGATGTGGGGAATGACCTGAATCGTGCCGCCCAGATAGCCGCCGCGCCGCTCTTTGCCGATGACCGCCGCGTAGACCTGGCCCGTCGTGACATTGCTGTCCTGGCTGGCGCCCTCATCGGTGAAGCGCTCGTAGTGGCCCAGATCGAGGTCCGTCTCGGCGCCGTCATCCGTCACGAAGACCTCGCCATGCTGATAGGGCGACATCGTGCCGGGGTCAACATTGATGTAGGGATCGAGCTTCATCAGCGCCACCGAGAGTCCACGGCTCTTCAGCAGGCGCCCAAGCGACGCGACGGTAATGCCTTTGCCAACCGACGAGACCACACCACCGGTCATGAATAGGAATTTCGGCATGTCCTCTTCCCCCTGGAACAGACGTCGCGCGCCGCGCCACGACCCTCATTCGCGCTGCGGCTCTGCGCACAGACAATCATTCGGCGTCAAACGGCCACAGGTGGCCAGGCCAACAACAAAAGAAGAAGGGGCCAGGTCTCCCGTACTGGTGTGACCCTGGCCCCTCTGCGCATTTTTCGTTATCCTCGGTAGCTCAGCAGCGTGACTTGTGTCTCGGCTGGCAGCGACGATGTGGTGATGGTGAGCTTGCCCACCGGCTCTGGCGGCTCGACCCCCATCTCCTTGCAAAACCGCTCAACACCTTCGAGCGGCGGCCCATCGGACTTGTACGCGGGCGTCGCGTAGTGCATGGGAATGATGAGGCGCGGCGAGAGCTGCGTCACCACCTGCGCGGCCTGCGCGGCGTCGAGCGCGTTGCCGCCGCCGACCGGCACGAACAGCACATCGCAGCCTTCCAGCGCCTCCTGCGCGCGATTATCGAGCGCATCGCCGAGGTCGCCGAGGTGGCAGAAGTGGATGTCGTCGAGCGTAATCAGATAGGCTGTGTTGCGCCCCAGGCGCTTGCCGCGCTCGTTGTCATGATAGGTCTGCACGCCGGAGATCAGCACCTGCTTGATCTCATACTCGCCCGGCCCATCCACAACCTTTGGCTCACCTGAGACGCCCGCGACATGGCTATGCCCAGGATGCTTGTGGCTGACGGTGATGATGTCGGCGGAGACGCGACCGAGGGAGTAGCCGGTAGATGGCGCCGGAGGATCCGTGAGGACGGTGGCGTCTTTCCCACGCAAGCGAAAACACGAGTGACCTAACCAGGTCAGTTCCATGAAGTACGGCTCCCTACTGGTGACGTGCGTAAGCCCTGACATAGCGGTGGGCGGGGTCCTGCCAATGCGCATCGCGCGGCGCCCCGCCCTAACGGTTAGTGTATCATATTCATGGCCGTGGCGCCAGATGGAGATTTGCGCGGTTCGCGGCGGATGAGGTCGCGGCCTTAAACGGTTGGCGTACGGCGCGTGGGTGGCGTGGGTGGGTATAAATGCCCTGTGCACGTCGTCTGCGGCGCGGCTGGCGGTTGAAACCGCGCCTGGATGGCCTGCGGGCCGCGAAGTCCGCCTGCGCGGACTGGGGTCTGGCGAGCGTGGACCCGCGTAGGCGGGTCTGGTGGCGGTCGCAGCCGCCTTGGGGCGCGGTTTCAATCGCCAGCCGCCCAAGCGATGAGGGAGAGCATGACAACAAGCATCCCAGTTGATGCGCTGATTGTGGGCGCCGGGCCGACGGGCTTGACGCTGGCGGGTGTGCTGCTGCGGCGTGGGCTGCGCGTGCGGCTGATTGATGCGGCGCCTGCGCCCAGCCCCTACTCGCGGGCAATTGGCATCCAGTCGCGGACGCTGGAGAGCCTCGATCTGCTGGGCCTCGCGGATGCGTTTGTGGCGGCGGGCCTGTCGCTGCGTGGCGCCAGCTTCGTCAGCGCCGGGCGCGAGATCGGCAAGGTCTCCTTCGACAGTCTCGACACACGCTTCCCCTTCATCCTCTCGCTGCCCCAGAATGAGACGGAGCGCATCCTCGCAGGCTGGGTCGAAGGAATGGGCGGGCAGATCGAGCGTGGCGTGACGCTCGACACGTTCACGCAGACCGATGCGGACGACGACGCAGGTGAGGCGACAGGCGCGCCCATCGTCGCCACGCTGCGGCATGCGGATGGCGCGAGCGAACAGGTCGCGGTCTCGTGGCTGATCGGCTGCGATGGCGCGCACAGCCGTGTCCGCCACCTCGTCGGCGCAACCTTTCGCGGCGCGGCGTACCCAGAAACCTTCGCGCTGGCCGATGTGCGGGTCGCATGGCAGTGGACACCCGACTGGGCGCGCATCTTCTTCCATCCCGATGGCCTGCTCGCCGCCTTCCCGCTGCCCGGCGACCGCTACCGCCTCATCATGGACACGGCATCCAGCCCCAGCGCCGCAGATGCGCCAGCGGACGAGGCAACTCATCCCCCAGCGCCGACGCTCGACGAGGTGAGCGCCATCGTCGCACAGCGTTCCGCCAGCGATGCGCGGCTGAGCGATGCGCGCTGGCTGGCCTCCTTCCGCATCAGCGCGCGCAGCGTCAACCATACCCGCTTTGGGCGCGTCTTCCTCGTCGGCGATGCCGCGCACATCCACAGTCCCGCCGGTGGGCAGGGGATGAATACGGGCATTCAGGACGCGATCAATCTCGGCTGGAAGCTCGCACTGACGCAGCGCGGCCTCGCGCACGACGCTCTGCTCGAGAGCTACGAGCGCGAGCGCCGCCCCATCGCCGAGGATGTTTTGCGCGAGAGTGGCGCCCTGCTGCGCGCCGCCACCCTGCGCAATCCGCTGGGCCAGCGCGCTCGCGATGGCGCCTTCGCGCTGCTGACCTCGCTGAGCGTGGTCGAGCGGCGGCTGGTGCGCCAGATCGCCGAGGTGACGATCAACTACCGCCACAGCTCGCTGACGGCCCCCGCGCACCTGTCACGCGCCGCTGGGAGTGGCGCCAGAGTGCGCCCCGGCGACTACCTCCCTGAGGTGGATGGCCTGCTCGCGCCCGATGGCCAGCCGACCCGGCTCTGCGAGCTGCTGCGCGGGGGAGCGAGCCTGCTGCTAGCCTTCACACCCGACGCCACACCCGCTACCACGCGCAAGCAGATGCGCGAGCTAGCGCAGGCCATCCAGCCGTGGGGCGATGCGCTCGTGGCCTATCGTGTCGCGCCCAGCCTCGCTATCAGCCAGCCCGCCGACGCCACCAACCCGCTGCCAACCCTCGCCGACGCCAAGGGCGCCCTGCGCAGCGCCTTCGGCCTCGCCAGCGAGGGAGACGCGCTGCTCGTGATTCGCCCGGACGGCTATCTCGGCCTGCGCGCGGAGGGGGCGGGCGCAGTGGAGGCGCTACGCGGGTATACGGCGCGCGTGCTGGGCGTCGCTGGCCCTACTGGCGTCTGAGGCTAATTGAGGGGCTGGCGGCAGCATCCTGCGAACAGCCTTGGCTGGCTGCGTGCAGGAGGTACAGGGAGCGGCGCGAACGCCTCAAACGCTGACATATTCAGGTGTTGCGTAGTGGTAGGGCGGGCGGGACTCGAACCCGCACGAGCTTGCGCTCAAAGGATTTTAAGTCCTCTGTGTCTACCATTTCACCACCGCCCCAGGGGTCGCGTCGAGCCGCCGCAGCCGCTCTGGCAGCCACAGAATAGCACATCGCCTGCGTGGGTGGGCGACAACGAGCGACACCGGACGGCGGATATGGCGGGCCCCATGTGGTTGGCTGGCCTGGGCTATAATCAGCGCAGAGGCGCGGCGTAGCGGGCAACCTATGCGCGAGCTGCGATGCGCCTGAGGCGGACCAGAG
>JAICSR010000597.1 GCA_025936795.1 Ktedonobacterales bacterium
AGGCGGCAAACAGGCGGCAAACCCGCCTGCACGGATTCAGGATCCGCCTATAGCCCAGCCCGCGCAGGCGGGCTTTGCGGCCCGTGGGGCCACTTAGCTGCGGCTTCAGCCGCCCCGGTCTGACGCTACGAGCGCCGATAGCGCGTCTGCCCGGCGATCTCATCTTTGTTCAGGCGCTTGTTGAGATGCAGCCCCTCAAGGATGAACTCGACCGCCGACGCCACCGACGCCGGGCTGCCATGCCCTTTGAGCTTGTCCACCGCCACGCGCAGACCG
Organism: Ktedonobacterales bacterium; assembly: GCA_025936795.1. Taxonomy (GTDB): domain Bacteria; phylum Chloroflexota; class Ktedonobacteria; order Ktedonobacterales; family JADMIN01; genus JAKAIY01. Next base: position 277 of record JAICSR010000597.1, read on the forward strand.
CCAACCCGCGCAAGCTGGGTGACATACTCCATCGATGGCTGTGTCGCGGCGACCTGCACATTCAGGCCCTTCTCGAAGCCAGCCACCAGTTGATCGAACTCGGTGACATCGAAGTACTGGCGGAAGACGTAACTGACGGACTGGCGCACCAGCTTGTCCACCACCTTTTCCTCGCGCACATCGCCCACCGTGTCCAGCTCGATCTTGCCAGAGGTTGAGGCCATTACTGCAGAGAGGTCGCTGACGCGCGGCACGGCCTGCCGCTCCTTCAGGCGAATCGCGCGGCGCACGGCGTTGCTCACCACGTTCTCGCCATTGGAGATGGACATGCGAACGCTGACGCCAGAGCGCTGGCTGATCTCGGAGCTACGCCGCGCCTGATGGGTGATCTCGGCGATGATCTCCTTCATGTATTGCGGGAAGACCACCTCGATGCCCTCAGCCTCGAAGGGGCGCATCTCGCCATCCATGATCGTGATTTCATGCGCGATGGTGCGCGGATAGTGCGTGCGAATCTCCGACCCCATGCGGTCTTTTAGCGGAGTGATGATGCGCCCACGATTGGTGTAGTCTTCGGGATTGGCGCTGGCCACCACGAAGACATCAATCGGCAGGCGTACCTTGTAGCCGCGAATCTGCACGTCGCGCTCTTCCATGATATTGAGCAAGCCGACCTGAATGCGCTCGGCCAGGTCGGGCAACTCATTCATGCAGAAGACGCCCCGGTTGGTGCGCGGGATGATGCCGTAGTGGATCGTCAATTCATCCGAGAGGTAGCGCCCCTCGGCGACTTTGATCGGGTCCACCTCGCCGATCAGGTCGGCGATGCTGATGTCGGGGGTCGCCAGCTTCTCGCCGTAGCGCTGGTCGCGCGTGATCCAGTGAATCGGCGTCTCGTCGCCCTCATCCGCGATGCGCGTGCGGCACGCCTTGCACAGCGGATTGAACGGGTCGTCGTTGATCTCGCACCCCGCGACAATCGGCGTCTCCTCGTCGAGCAGATTCACCAGGCTGCGCGCGATGCGGGTCTTCGCCTGGCCGCGCTCGCCCAGCAGCACGATGTCCTGGCCGGAGAGAATCGCGTTCTCGATCTGCGGGATGACGCTCTCCTCGTAGCCAATGACGCCGGGAAACAGCTCCTCACCCGCGCGCATTTTGCGGATGAGGTTCTGGCGCATCTCTTCCTTCACCGTCAGGACACGGTAGCCGCTCTCACGCAGCTGCCCTATCGTCGCGGATTTGTTGGTGTGGGTCATGAGTGACACGGACTCCTTGCAGGTAGCTCTGCCGCGCATGCGGATTCGCGCGCTGGCGTGCGTCGCGTCGCTGGAGGCCAGAGAGGAGGGATGCTGTCTACACGGACATCAGTTGTGCGGCGCTTCAGTGGTATCACAGATTCCATACTCAAGCATTCTATGCCGCGACAAATGGTATCTGCAAGGC
>JAICSR010000569.1 GCA_025936795.1 Ktedonobacterales bacterium
GCTTGCCAGGCAGGCTCTCCGCCGTATCGGTGGCCGCGTCCTCGCGCAGACCATGCGCCCAGAGCGCCTGTCGCAGCCGTACCTCCGGCGTCGTGTCGCGGCCATGCACACGCCGCATGATCGCCGATATCTGGTCGGCGTCGCGCTTCGGCGCACGCGATTGGCGCATGGGCTTGTTCGCTGACTCGTTCGCTGACTCGTTCGCTGACTCCGCAGGCTCTCCGCTGGCCTCGGTCATGGCGGCCTCGTCTCTCACTCACGCTGGCCCGGCGAAGAGCGCGCAGGGCCAGCGCCGCTTCGTTCCTCCTGCGTATCCAGTGTACCATGCGCTGATGATGCGGTCCTGTGGGTGGGCGGCTTATGCAGGCGCTTCATCCTCGTCCGCCGTCTGATCCGCTGCCTGCTGGGTGTGCGCTTCGGCCCTGCGCAGATGGTGCGCGGCGTTGACAAGCCCGATGTGCGTAAACGCTTGCGGGTAGTTGCCGATCAGCGCGCCGGTGGCGGCCTCGACCTCCTCAGAATACAGACCAAGTGGGCTGGCATACTGGAGCAGGCGCTCGAAGCGTTCGCGCGCCTCGTCGAGTTTGCCGATCAGCGCCAGATCGCTGACATACCAGAACGCGCAGGCCAGAAACGCACCCTCCTTGCCGGAGAGTCCATCATCGGTGGCGGCGCTTGATCCGGAGGAGCTGCTCTGATCACCCGCTGGGCGGTAGCGATAGATCAGCGCGTCATCACCTGAGAGAATGCGCCCGGTCGTCGTGATGGTGCTGCGCAGTCGCTGATCGGTGGGCGGCAGATAGTCCACCAGCGCGAGGCGGAAGTTGGCCGCGTCTACCGCGTTCTCGCCATAGGCCTGTGTAAAGGTCTGCAAGTGGTCGTTGTAGCCATGCTCGTGAATATCGTTGCGGATGTGGTCCGCCGCATCCGTCCAGCGCATGCGCTGCTCGTGGCTGGCATGCCCTGCGGTCATCGTCAAGGCGCGGTCGAGCGCGACCCAGCACATCGCCCGCGAGTAGACGAAGGCGCGCTCCGGGCCGCGCTCCTCCCAGATGCCCTGATCGAGGTCCTGCCAGTGGTCAACCACGAAGTCGGCGACGACTGTGACCAGGTGGCGCAGATCGCGCGGACTCTCGCGCACACGATCTCCCTCGCAGTAGCCCAGCGCCTGCGCATAGCTCAGCGCAGCGTCGGCCAACTCGCCGTAGATATCCATCTGGCGCTGGTTGGCGGCGCCATTGCCGATGCGCACGGGGCGCGAGCCTTTGTAGCCCTCCAGATCGGTCAGGTCATGCTCAGCCGCCGCGCCGTCGGTCTCGCCGTGCAGGGTGTAGAGCACGCGGAGCTCGTCACCGTTGCGCACATGCAGATCGTGCAGGAAGTGGAAGTAGTCGCGCGCCTCACTGTGATAGCCCAGCATGCCCAGCGCATGCAGCGTGAACGACGAGTCGCGCAGCCAGGTATAGCGATAATCCCAGTTGCGCTCGCCACCGATGTCTTCGGGCAGCGAGGTGGTCGGCGCAGCGACAATCGCGCCAGTCGGCTCGAAGACGCAGAGCTTGAGCGCGAGCGCCGAGCGGAGCACCTCATTCGCATACGGTCCCTGATAGGCGCACTGGTCGGACCACTCTTGCCAGTAGTTTAGCGTCTCGGCGGCGTCGTCTTCGAGATCGCGCTCCAGCAGGCGGGCGAGCAGCGCCTGGGCCTCGTCTTCGTCGCGCGCATAGTTCAGCGCGACGCCGATGCTCTGCCCCGCTACCAGATGAATCGCCGCCTGGAGTTGTCCATGCAGCGCGCTCACCGCGAATGCCGCTGGAGTGTCGGCGCCAGCGCGGCTCGCGAGTGGCCGCGCCATCGGCTTAGCGACGAAGACGCAAAAGTGGCGCTTGTCGTCGCTCGAGAGGATGGCCGAGACGACGTGCGGACGATTGACTTGCAGGGCGAGGTGCGCCTGGTTTCGCACATAATTGGGTGTGAGCTTGAGCGTGATCGCCACCGTCGCC
>JAICSR010000614.1 GCA_025936795.1 Ktedonobacterales bacterium
GAATCCGGCTTGATCGTGGGCGTTGCGCGCGACCTCACCCCCAGCCTCTCTCCCACGGAGAGAGGGGAGTTCGGATTCCCCCTCGCCTCGCGGGAGCGGGGGCCAGGGGGTGAGGTCGCGCCAGAAGGCGGCCCTACGAGCCGCGAAGGTCGTCTGAGCGGACTAGAACATGAACGGGCAAGCGCTGGAGGGAGGCGCGGCCATGTCATTGCAAGATAGCGAAGGGATTGGCGAGCAGACGCCAGCGCCGCTGACGGATGAACCAGGCGGCTGGGTGGCTGGAACGCCTGCTGCTGGCGCTGCTGGCGATGGTCCCGCTGATGGCGCCGACGAAGCTGAGGCGGCGCGGCTGCGTGAGCAGATGGTGGCGCGGCTGAAGGCGTCAGGCGCGCTGAGCGATGCGGCGGTGGAGCGTGCGCTGCTGGCTGTGCCGCGCCACCGCTTCCTGCCGGGCCATTCGCTGGTGGAGGCGTATGACAACGTGGCCATCACGACGAGCTGGGAGCGTGGCGCGGCGGTCAGTTCGGTCTCGCAGCCAGAGATCATCGCGGTGATGCTGCAACAGTTGCGGGTTCAGCCGGGGATGCGCGTGCTGGAGGTGGGGGCTGGCTCTGGCTACAACGCGGCGCTGCTGGCGGAGTTGGTGGGGCCGGCGGGCAGCGTCATCTCGTTAGAGATTGATGCGACGCTGGCGGCTGAGGCGATGGCGCGGCTGAGCGCGGTGGGCTATCCGCCGGAGCGCGCACAGGTGATCGCGGGGGATGGCTGGCGTGGCTGGCCAGATGGCGCGCCCTTCGACCGCATCGAGCTGACCGTCGGGGCGATGGACCTCAGCCCGGCGTGGTTTGCGCAGTTGGCCGAGGATGGGCTGCTGGTGGCCCCGCTCTGGCTCGGCGCGACGGATGTGAGCGTGGCGCTGCGCAAGCGGGCGGGCGCGCTGGTGAGCGAATCGTGGACGCTGTGCGGCTTCGTGCGGCTGCGCGGTGAGGGCGCGGAGCAGGCGACAGTGGCGCGCCTCTCGGACGAGCTTACGCTGACTGGCCCGCATGCGGCGGCGCTGGCCGAGCCGATTAGCGCGCTGCTGGGTACACGCGCACGACGCCTCTGGTGGGGCCAGCACAGCCCCAGCTTCATCCAATATCTTGCGCTGGCCTCTGGGCGGGTGCTCTCGCTCTGGCAGGCGAATGGACGGCGCGGGCGCAGGATGCGCGGACGTTTCCTGCTCTATCTGGAGGGTGAAGATGGCCCCTCGATGGTCATCTTTCCCCATCGTGCGCCTGCGCTGCTGGCGTTTGGTGGCATGGCGGCTGAGCGCTTTACACGCGAGCAGAGCGAGGCCTATCGCCAGCGCGGGGCGCCTCCCGTCGAGCGCTGGGGGCTGATCGCGCGGCCACACGCCGCCCCGCTCGCGCCGCCCGCGCCTGGCGCCGCACGCATGACGACGCCGCACTGGGTCTACGACATCAGCCTGGGCGAGTAGGCGCGGCCTCACCCCCGGGCCCCCGCACCCGCGAGGGGAGGGGGGATACGGGCTCCCCACAACAGGGGGGGGA
>JAICSR010000107.1 GCA_025936795.1 Ktedonobacterales bacterium
GCGCCTCATGCGGATGTGCTATGAGCCGACGGACGCCTTCACGGCGATGCTGGTCTGGTAGGTCCATGCGCCCTTCGTGTCGCAGGTGTAGACGGAGAAGCTGGGCGGCGTCACGGGGTCGCCGTTCTTATCGAAGGCGATTTGACCCGTCACCCCGGCGTATTTCGTGGCGGCCACCGCACTGAGGACCGCAGCGCGCGTGGGGGTCTTCTGCGCGGTGATGAGCGACTTGATCGCATTGATCTCGACCATCGCCGCGTCGTAGGCGAGCGCGCTCTGCGGCGTGACCTTGGCGCCGGGATACGCGCTCTGATAGGCGGTCTGGAATGCCTGCGCGCCGGAGAGCTTCGAAAGGTCTTGCGTCGGCAGCAGCCCGACGGTATAGCCCGCCAGCACGGCTGCGCCCACGCTGTCGCTCCATGCGGGATCAGCGGCGACGGCGCCTGAGGTCAGGATGTTGAGCCGGGGCGCGCCCGTCTGGGTCAGCGTGCGGCGCAGGTCAGCCGCCACCGCTGGATCGCCAGCAAAGTACACGCTATCTGGATTGGCCTCGATGATCGCCGATACCGTCGTCTGCATGCCGACCGCGTCATCCAGCGCCACGCTGCGGCTGCCAGCGACGGCGCCGTGCGCCGCCTTCAGCTCGCTCTGGAAGGCGGCGCTCTGGGCCTTGCCCGATGGCGAGCCATCATCAACGACGAAGACCGCATGCGAGCCGAGGCCATGCGCCTTTGGCGCGGCGAGCGCGAGATCGGCGGCGGCGGCGCCAATGGCGTTGTCATCCGCTGTCAACCGGAAGAAGTTGATCGGCTTGCCCTTTGGATGCGACTGGCTAAAGGTCAGCCCCTCCGCCGTCGCCTGATCGGCCTTGGTGAGGCCGGGCAACGTGGCTGTCGGGCTGATCATGACGACGCCCGCCTGCGCCAGTGCGGGTAGCGCCGCCACTGCGGCCTGGCTCTCGAACGGCCCGACGACGCCCATCACCTGCGCGTTCGTCACCGCCTGCGCCGCGTCTGGCCCAACGGTGACACTCGACTCATTCACATGCGAGACAGTGAGCGTATAGCCGCCGCCGAGCGCCGCCTGCTGCTTGACCGCCAGATCAACCGCGCGCGTCATAGACTGCCCGATGGCCCCGCTCGCGCCTGAAGCCGGGAAGATCGTCACCAGTGAGATCGTGTGATTGGACGATGGACCAATGCTACACGCCGCAAGCCAACCGCTGAGCAGCATAGCCCCCAGCGCAGCCAGCGGCCAGGGGTGATGCAGCCGTGCGTGAGCACGCGGACGTTTGAGCGGAAACTTCATCAGGCTGACAGGCGCTTTCATTGGTACGACACGAAGAGCGGTTGCGGGAAGAGTTGCATCACATCCTGCGGTGACTGGAACGGCGAATCGAACTGCGTATCGCCCGGATACGGGAAGAAGAGCTTGTACCCGCCATACTCCAGCAAATCCTGCTGCACAAAGATCTGGTAGTCGCCCAGCTTGTTGCCTGCGCCGCCCCAGCCGTCGGATTGCAGCACCACCGAGACATCTGGGCTGAGCTTGATCTTATCCTTGTCGTGGAGCACCGCAGAGGCCCATTGATGCACCACCAGCACCTTACGTGGCAGGTGATATTGCAGCGAGGTCTGCGCCAGATAGTTGATGGCCCAGTTGACCTCGTCGGCGCCCATCCAGCCGAGGCAGCAGGGGTAGCCCGCCGCTTCAGCGTAGCCTTGCGAGTTGTTCGGGAAGTGGAACTCTGTGTCGAGCGCCAGCTCCGTAAACGCATACTTTTGCAGGTACGGCTGCAACTGATTCACGACCGCGTCGGCGACCGGCTCGACGCCAAGCTGCAAGTCGAAGAAGAGCAGCAAGTGGTGTTTCTGGCAGTAGTCCACATACGCCTGGATGGTGTCGTCGTCGGTCCACGAGGCACACCACTTGGAGAACTCGCTGCATGGCTGGATGACGTTGACCACCAGGTCGAGCGCAAGCTGCACCGGATGGGTGGGGTCGAGCGTGGCGTATTGCTGGCCAAGCTGCTGCAATTGGGGCAGGAACGCATCGAGCATCTGAAGGTTCGAGGCGGGGCCGTTGAATTCTCCGCCGCCCACGATGCCATACACCGCGACGATGCGGCTATTCGGCAAGGGCGCGCCGACGCCGGGATCAAACACTTTCGCTGCGCTGGCGCTTGAGATGCCCAGCGATGCGGCCTTCCCCGGCGGTGGCGGCGCGCTTGCAGCGGCTCCGCAGCCCGCCAGCAGCACCACGATGCAGAGGCTCGCCAGCCAGAGCGCAGCCCATCGCGGCGAACGTGGCGAACGTGGCGAACGCGGTCTCATCGCCTGCGCGGCCTCCATGGAATGTATCCTCTCCCGGTCGCTGCCCCGTGTACCATCGGAGCGCAAAAGACCAGCCTGAGCCATCCAGATTCAGACTGTACCTCTGGCCGTCAGATCGCGTCAATCGCGCCATGCCAGAAGTGCGCTATAGGGTATACGCGCGCCGCCGCCGCGTACTTAGGTGGACGGAGTATCCCTCAGTAACAACGAGCGACGAGACCGGTGGGCGCGCATGGCGCCCAGGTGGCGCACGCAAGCAGCACGCCAGATTCCTCCCTGCAAAGGACGCTCAATGGACGCTCAATGGATGCTGCTGCTGGCGCGCTGGTTCCGGCGCCAATGCTGGCCACATCCCGGACCACGTGCGACGTGACTCCCGAAACGTTCGCGCTCTTCGCTCATCGCCCGCAGAGATGTAGATCTGCTGGAACCTGACGGTATACGGGGAGGTTGAGACGATAGTATAATGAGCGAAGCCATGGCATGGGCGGGACAACCGCCGAGCGCATGTGGCGCATGTCTGCCACACCGCTATCACCTTTGGCGACCCTGACCGAACGTTCTACATCTGCGCGCACATCGGCGGCGCCCAACTGCGGCGTCGTCTCGCGCGATGTGAGGCCAATCAATTCTCTGAAGGAGTCCGTGTCCCATGACCTACGTGATTACGCAGCCATGTGTGGGCGTGAAAGACGGAAGCTGTGTGGATGTCTGCCCTGTGGACTGCATTCACCCAGCCGAGGGCGAGCCTGGGTATGATGATGTCGATCAGCTCTTCATCAACCCAGACGAGTGCATTGACTGCGGCGCGTGCGAGCCAGCTTGCCCGGTCACGGCGATCTTCGAGGAGAGCGCCGTCCCTGAACAGTGGCAGGAATATACCAAGCTCAATGCGGATTACTTCCGCAATCGATAAACGAGCATCTGGCTTGCCTGCCTGACCACCTGGCGCATCCGCGCCAGGCGGTACGAGCGTGAGCCACATCGTCTCGCGGCCCGCACGTCCTGGCTCACCTGTTTCAGGCGTCGCGGGCCGTTTCGCGTCAGAGCGCGCCGTCGAGCCTCGCGGCGGCGCGCTGGCTCGGCGAGGCGCTGCTGAAAGGGAACCTGTGATGAGCGACACGGACATGGAGAGCCTGCTCGAACGTGGCTATGCGTTTGAGGAGCAGGATCGCTACGATGACGCGCTGGCGATCTACGAGCAGGCCGTGACGCAAGACCCTACGCACAGCGAGGCCTGGTATCTCAAAGGCGAGGCGCTCTTCTCGCTGGAGCGCTACGACGAGGCGCTGACGGCATTTGAGCGCTCACTGACGCTCGATGCGAATGCCAGCGACACCTGGCTGGGCAAAGGCAACGCCCTGACCGCGCTCGACCGCCGCACCGAGGCGGTGGAAGCCTACGACCACGCCATCACCCTTGATCCGACGCAGGCCGTAGCGTGGCTGCTGAAGGGCATCGCGCTGTTTGACCTCGGCCAGACGATGCCCGCGCTTCAGGCGTATGAGCGTGCGACCTCGCTCGACCCGACCGAGCCAGAGGCCTGGGTGAGCAAGGGCGAGGCGCTGGCCGAACTCGAACGCAGCGACGAAGCGGTCGCCGCCTATGAACGGGCGATTGACCTCGACCCAGACAATGTGGACGCCTGGATTGGTCGCGGCGACACACTCGACGACATGGATGATCCGCTGGCGGCGCTGGAGTCGTATGAGCGGGCGCTGGCGCTCGACCCGCAGAATGCCGACGCGCAGAGCGGGCGCGGTGACGCGCTGTCGGGCATGGAGCGCTATGAGGAGGCGCTGGCCGCCTACGACCTCGCCATCGCCCAGGAGGCGGATAACGCACGCGCGTGGGCCGGGCGCGCCTCTGCGCTCACCAGCCTGGAGCGCTACCCTGAGTCGCTGAACGCCTTCGACCAGGCGATCACGCTCGACGACCAGAATCCGCTGCTCTGGCTCTTCAGGGGCAACACCCTCTCGCTGATGGACCGCGCCGACGATGCGCTGGCCGCCTACGAGAAGGCGATCAGCTTCGACCCGGCCTTCGCGTGGGCTTGGCAGGGCAAGGCGCATACCCTGCGCGCGCTCGGTCGCACCGCCGAGGCCGACGCCGCCCAGCGCAAGGCCGATCAGCTGGAGCCGCCCGAAGAGTAGGCTCCCAGCAGGAGCGCCCCCTCCCCAACCCCTCCCCCGCTGCGGCGGGAGAGGGGCTTTGCGTACCCGCTCGCTAGCGGTCGCGGTCGGTGATGCGTCCCTCGACCTCGCCGACATCATCTGGGTCAGACTGGGTGAGGCCCTGTGTGTCTTCGGCGCTGCCACCATCTTCGATGGCGTCAATCGTGAAGAGTGGATCGCCGCCCCAGGCGGGCGGGCCACCATCGCCGACCGACGCCTGCGCCGGAATATCGGGCTGAGGGCCAAGGTACTCGCCCTCGGCGCGACTGCGCGCCTCCAGCACGTCGCGCAGCGCCTCCTCCGCGTCAAGAAAGCGGCGGCTCGACGGCATCCGCAGGTAGATCGCCTCGGGTAGCTCGCGGTAGCGTTTGCGAATCTGGTCCCGTGTGAGGCCATCCTGGCCAAAGTCGAGTTCCATCAGGCGCAACGCCACCGTCTCAAACTCATCGTCGGACATCTGGCGCAACGCGTCTGGCGCGGCCCCTGGCTTCGGCGTCTGCTCGTAGCCTGGCAAGCTGCGCTGACTGCGCCCCGTCGGCGTCTGCTGCGGTTGCTGGGACTGCTGCGGATCTGGCTGCTGTGCGCTCATCTGCTGGGCCTCCTTCTCTGACCACAGTACCACGCACACGGCGTACCGGCTTGCGCGCCGCGTTGACACCCCGAAACGGCGCGGGCTATCATCCCATTGACGCGCGCCTCAGGGAGAGGCGTGACTTGCCCGCAAACGAAAAGGTGGCGACAATCATGGCGGCTCCACAGGTCTCCCCGTCCCGCGCGGACCAGTTCTACACTCATCGGCTTGCCAATGGCCTGCAACTGCTCGGTCAGCGCATGCCCGATCTCGAATCGGTCTCGCTGTGCTTCTATGCGCGCACAGGCGCCCGCGACGAGGCCGATCCGGCGCTCTACGGTGTCTCGCACTTCCTCGAACACATGGTCTTCAAGGGGACGGCGCGCCGCGACACGGAGCAGATCACGCTCGATTTCAACCTGATGGGCGCCGAGTTCAACGCCTTCACGTCGGTCGAGCAGACCGTCTTCTATGCGCGCATCCTGCACGAGTATCTGCCCAAAGCGGTGGACCTGCTCAGCGACATGATGCGCCCGCGCCTCGACGCCGACGACTTCAGTATGGAGCGCAACGTCATTTTAGAGGAGATCGCGCGTTCAGAGGATGTGCCAACCGGCCAAGCCTATCGCCGCTTGATGCAGACATTCTACGCCAATAGCCCGCTGGGCCACGACGTGCTCGGCACGAAAGACAGCATCCGCGAGATGAGCGTGGAGCAGATGCGTGCCTACCATGCGCGCCGCTACGGGGCCAACAACCTGATCTTCGCCATCGCTGGCGCCTTCGAGTGGGATAACGTCGTCGCGCTGGTCGAGCAGGCTTGCGGCGGCTGGAGTGACGGCGAGGCGGGACGCCAGGCGGCGACCCATGCGCCTGACCGCCCGTTGAGCAACGTCGTCGTCAAGCCGCAACTCCAGCAGCAACTGATCCTCGTCGGCAGCCCATCAGTCAGCGTCCAGGACGACGACCTCTACGCCGCGCAGCTTGCGGCGATGGTCCTCGGCGATGGCGCGGGATCGCATCTGTACTGGAACATCTATCAGAAGGGTCTGGCGGAATCGGCCTCAGCCTCACTCTCGCCCTTCGACAGCACCGGCATGCTGCTGACCTTCCTCAGCACGACGCCAGAGCATGCCCCGGCTGTGCTGGAACTGGCGCAGGCGGAGCTGAAGGGGCTACAAGCGGATGGCGTGCAGGAAGATGAGCTACGCCGCGCCAAGGACAAGCTCATCAGCCGCACCGTGCTCGACGGCGACTCCGCCTTCAGCCGCATGCAGGACCTGGCCTACACCTGGGTCGCCGAGGGAACGGTGCGCAGCATTCAGGATGAGATGGCGCGCATCGAGCAGGTGACGCTGGCCGACGTGCGGCGTACGCTCGACCGCTTCCCTGCCAACGCCAATCAAACCATCATGGCGTATGGCCCGCTGGAAGCAGCGGCGCTGGGTCTACCCGCCTAGCTCCCACCAACCCTCTAGGCGAGCGGAATGGCAAGCCCCTCTCCCGCCGCAGCGGGGGAGGGGTTGGGGAGGGGGCCGCGCTCAGGCGGCAGGCGCGCCATCGCATTCGTGCGCCACTGCCATGGCTGGAGCGCGTAGTTCGATCAGCAGCGCGTCAATGTCATCCCACAGGCGCGTGATGCGGCGCGGCGCGATGGAACCCACGCTCGCGACGACCGGAGCAGCGGCGGCAGGCGGCGCTCCCGGCTCGCCCTCGCGCTTGCGCAGCCATTCGCGCGCAGCCTCGACCCACACCTCGCTCTCGCTGCGGCCCAGCCCACGCGCCGCGTCGGACATCTGGCGCAGCACTTCAACGGGCGCGCGCAGGCAGGTTCCCTGCGCGGCGCTGACAGTGTACGCGGTAGCCGCCGCAGTCACCACAGGCTCTGTGGTGGGCATCTGCGCGGGCGCCGCAGACCAGGCCCACTGGACGCTGGCCCGCGCCGAGCCAAGGCCAGCGTCGCGCTCCGCTGCGCGCTGCGGGCCTGTCGCCGTGATGGTTCCAGCAGAAACAATGCTTGCGGCGCGTGGAGCGCAGGCGCCGCTACTGCGTTCATTGGGGGTCAACAGGATGGGGGTAAACCAGCTCATCTGCGCGCTCCTCTCGCTCCGGCGTCGGGGATGGCTCCGGAGCATCGTTCATCTGACGCTTACGTATACAGTGACGTGTCATGCCTCTGGTCGCGCTGCTTCACCAAAGTAGTGAAACATTTGTTCTAAGTATAGAGTGTCGGTCGGTGATTGTCCAGAGGGTGGGAGATTTGTCGGCGGCCTGCCGTGCTGGGTTTCTCTGCGCGATGACGACAGCAGGGATTGGTATGGGGCATGCGGAATTCTCTGCCGGTAACTCTCCACCACCGGGCTGGTGACTCTGCAGGGGCAGCTCCCTCTGGGCGCCTAGCGCAGAGCAGGCGACTGTGAGGGATTGCAGGCATGTGGGACATCATTTTGTGGTTTGTGATCGGTGGCGTCATCGGCTATCTGGCGCAGCGCTATGTCCTGCTGGGCCGACCGGGCATGGTCGCCGACATCGTCGCGGGCGCGCTGGCCGCGTTGATCGTCAATGTGATCCTGTCGCTGCTCATCCCAGGCTACTTCAGCCTGACTGTGATGAATGTGGTTAGCCTGGGGGTCGCGCTCATCGCCGCCGTCATCGTAATACTGATCGTCCATATCACGACGGCCATCGTCCAGGGCGTCAAAGCCTGACGCTCGCGGCGGCTGCGAATGCGCGCGAAAACGCTTGACAGAGGCGGCGGCGATAGGGTAGTATACGGAAGCCGATGCGAGCAATCGCATGGAGTCACGCGGGAGTGGCTCAGGGGTAGAGCATCTCCTTGCCAAGGAGAAGGTCGCGGGTTCGAATCCCGTCTCCCGCTCCAATGAGCGTCACCTAGCGTGGTGGCGCTCTTTTGTTTGTGTGTTTACGATGCGCACGCTCAGGCGCATCTCAGCCGCAAGTGATATACTATCAGACGGCGTCAGGCGCGGGGGCCTGAGGCGCGCAGGCAATCGCGAGGGCCGCTTATCTCGGGGCGGCCTTCGAGGAAAGTCCGAACTCCACAGAGCGGGATGCTGGTTAACGGCCAGTGGGGGCGACCCCCAGGATAGCGCCACAGAAACAAACCGCCGCTGCGGCGCGCAAGCGTCGCAGCGGTAAGGGTGAAATGGCGAGGTAAGAGCTCACCAGCGACCGGGTGACCGGTCGGCTGCGGCAAGCCCCATCTGGAGCAAGGCCGAACAGGAGGAGTAGCCATCGGGTTCGCCCGGCGGCTCGCGGGTGGCTCGCCCGTCTACCTCCGGGTTGGCTGCTTGAGGCGACGGGTAACTGTCGTCCTAGAAAGATGATTGCCACCTGGCGCGTCGTGAGGCGCGCCAGGGACAGAATTCGGCTTACGCGCGCCTCAGACCCCCGCCCTCACCCCACACATCGCGGCTAACTCGTGCGCCTCGCCATGAGCCATGAGCCACCAGCCGCCTGCTGGCTCGCTCGGCGCTGGCGAGTGGGCGCCCACTGCGCCGCTCCAGTATGCAGATATGCCACTCAACAGCGGACAGATGAGTGCTGCGGCAGCGGCTGGCTAAGCGTCCGGCGCAACCGGGGCGTCTGGCTGGTGAGTGAAGTCGCCGCTCTTGCCGCCACTCTTGCGCTCCAGCCGCACCTGCTCGATGACCATGCCACGATCAATCGCCTTGCACATGTCGTAGATCGTCAGCGCGGTGGCGCTCACCGCCGTCAGCGCCTCCATCTCGGCCCCCGTCTTGCCGACCGTGCGCACCGTCGCCTGAATGCCCACGCGCCCCTCGCCATCGCGCTCAGCCAACTCAAAGGCAATATCTACACCCGTCAGCAGGATGGTATGGCACATCGGGATGATCTGCGGCGTCTGCTTGGCGGCCATCACGCCGGCGACCTGCGCAACGGCCAGCACATCGCCCTTGCGCAGCGTTCCCTCGCGGATGCGGCGCAGCGTCTCGGCGCGCATACGCACGTAGCCCGTCGCCACGGCTTCGCGCGTCGTCTCCGCTTTCTCGCCGACATCCACCATGTGGGCGCGGCCCGCCTCGTCAAAATGTGTCAGGTCATCCACGGAGATTGGCTCCCTCTCGTGTCGTGCGCCTTGCCAGCGCGGCGCATCTGGAACTCTCGGCCAGCGCCGCGCCCAACGCGGCGCCTCGCACGTTGGTAGTGAGTATGAGGTAGCGCGACGCCCTCCAGGCCGCCCAGCGCGTCCCAGCGCGCTTGCGCCTCGGCGACGAGCGCGTTATACTGGCTCTGAGTATACGCGGCGCCGAGCGCGACAGGCCACAACATCAAGGTATCAGGAGTTTGCAGCATGGCGAAGAAGTCACAATCCGGTCGCGGCAAGCCAATGCCTCAGCAGGCGAAGGGCGCCGCGCACAAGCCGCAGGCTCCAGAACGAGCGAGCACAGCCACGCTGGTGCGTGCGCCGGGGTCAGCAGCGCCGTCAGAGTCGCCCAGCGCAGCGAATATCGTCGCTGAGACGAGGCCAGGAGCGCCAGCGCGACAGCCCGCCGCCAGACCCGCTCCCAGCGCGAGGCCGACCGAGCGCAAAGCGGCAGTCGCCGAGCGGCCAGCGCCTCCCAAGCCTGCCGCGCCTCAGCCCACTGCGTCGCAGGCTGCCACGCCTCAGCCTGCCGCCAGCGCGGCCCCCGCAGCGCGCAAGCCCGCGCCGACGCCGACACGCGAGCAGAATCAGCGCCTCGCCCGCGCTCGCGCCACCCAGCGCGCCCGCCAGGCGAATTTGATCTCGGCGGAGCATTACTCCTATGTGCTGGGTGACCTGAAGCTCGTCCTTGCGCTGGCTCTCAGCGCGCTGGTCGTGCTGATCGCGCTCACCTTTGTGCTGCCGCACTAATCATACACAGGCCCGACACACGTCATCGGCGACCGAGGCATGTGGCTTCGGTCGCCGATCATTTGTGCAGATGGATCGCGGCAGCGCAGGAACGCCAGCCGGGCGTCACGCCGCTCGCACCGCTGCGCTACATCATGTTGCGGACGTCGCTCGGAAGCGGCTCACCCTGACGGTGATCGTGTGGGATCGAGATACCGAAGATGCGCTCCGCGGCGAGCGTATGGCTGCATGCATCGTGGTCGGCGAAGAAGTTGCAATCGCAGTTCCATGCGCCCTCGTGGAAGCGGATGGTATGGGTGTCGTTCTCACCGCGGAAGGACGCCTCGAACTGGCTGAACTGGATGCGGTCAGGCTCTTGGGCATACTGCTTGGCCTTCGCGATTTTGCCGATCATGCTGGAGTACATTGGCCATCTCTCGCTTTCTGTCTGGCGCCTGCTATCAGCGACCTGGAACTACCAGAAGCGTCTGGGGCAGTTGTGAGGTTGCGTCGTTGCGCGATCTGGCGCCTCAGTCGCCAGTGCGCTTCACCAGAGCAACGGTCGCTCGCCCAGCGTCTCCGTGAACACTCGTGGAGCCGCTCAACGTTGTGTCCTGCTCATTCACCGGAACGCCACCATCGCCCGGACGGCGCCTGGATAACGCCCGATGAATCATGCTTGGCATAACGCACTTCATCTCATGAAAGAGCCAACCAAGCTGTTGCTCTCTCCTGGAACTGACTCGCCAACGGAAATCCCTTCCGTCTCGCCGCGCCGGGCGACCGGTGCTCCTCATGAGCACGAAAAAAGGCGCCGAGACATAGTGTGTCTCTAGCGCCTCATTTGTTCGACAGGCACGCGCGCGCACCCGTGTATCGTCTCTATTGCTGAACGATCTTCGCACGTTCGCAGCATCGGCTTCCTCCTCGCTGTTCGCAGATCGGAGCGCCTCATTTGTCCGTGATGTTGGGGGTAGTGTACCATGAGATGGAAGCCACGTCCAGTTGCGAGGGGCGTTCGGTCTACCCAACACTGGGGGTTAGACCGCAGCGGGGCCAGAGCGGTTAAAACCGCGCCTGAAGGGCCTCCGGCCCACGAGGTCCGCCTCCGCGGACCCCCATCCGGATCCGGACCCGCGCAGGCGGGTCTGGTGGTGGCCCGCAGGCCACC
>JAICSR010000514.1 GCA_025936795.1 Ktedonobacterales bacterium
CCACCGCCGCGTCCGTTAAGCCCTGGCGCATCGCTGCGCTCGACGCGTGTGACGCGCTCTCGTTCCTGGTTTTTGCCGCAGTGGGACGCACAACGCATGACGAAGCGACTGGGCTGGCCGCGCTGGGCCAGGTAGCGCTGACCGCGCTGCCCTTCGCGCTGGGCTGGTTCCTCGTCTCGCCGTGGATGGGCGCCTATCGCCGCGCCGCAACCAACACCGTGCGGCGGATGCTCACGCGCACGGAGCTTGCCTGGCTCGCCAGCTATCCCGCCGCGTTGATCCTGCGCGTCATCATCGCGCCCGATCACCAGATGCCGATCACCTTCGCCATCGTCATCTTGCTGGCCAATGTCGTCTTCCTCGGCGTCTGGCGCACGGCCTTCGCGCTGGTGGCGCGGCTGATCGCGCGCAGAGGCCAGTAGCGCCCAGGGCAGTGTTTGCCCTGGCTGGACGCCTGCGCGCAAGCGTGGCCTATTCGTCGCTGCCCCGCTGCCCCGCTGTGCTAGAATAGGATGATAGCAGCGGGTTTTAGACTCAGTTCACCGAACCCTCACCCCCGGCCCCTCTCCCACAGGGCGAGGGGAAGCCAGAAAGCCCCTCTTCCGCAGCGCGGGGGAGGGGTTGGGGAGGGGGCTTCATCGCGGGAAATCGAGGGACACCGAGGAGGCGCCGCATGCTCCACTATAAGGCGTTCACCAGCGATATGGTCCGTGGCGACATCGCCGCGCTCGAACAGATGGTCAACGCATGGCTGGAGGACGCACACCCGCTGGTCCATACGATGACTCAGTCGCCCTTTGGCGCTGGCACGATTGTCAGCTTCCTCTATGAGCTGGAGGATGAGCAGGGCGAGCGCGTGGCGACGGCTCTGGCCGAGGCGACGGAGATCGTCAGCGCCGTCGAGCCGCAGATGTCCATGCACGATACGCTGGTGATGACCCTGCTGCCACAGATGGAGCTACCTTACTAACCATGACACATCACGGGCGTCGCCACGACGCAGACCACACGCCTCCCTACGTCGTCTATAGCACGCCCGATGGCGCGGTGGGTGAACGACGCTCGCTGCGCGCGGTTGACTTCAATGGGCGCCCGCTCGCGTCGCGCGACCTGATTCCGTTGCCCGATGGCGCGACCCTCGCGATGATGCCGCAGCGCCTCGCCGTGGGGCTGAGCGCCACTGGCGAGCGGCAGGTGGAGCGCCATGGCTGGGCGCTGGCGGCGCTGCTGCCGATTGGCTACATGCGCACGCGCCTGCCCGCCTACGAAAAGACACCGGGAACCGAGCCGCTGCCCTTCTTCGGCTATACCGCCATCGCGGGCTGGCGCGGCCAGCTCTACGTCGCCGCCGTGCAGACCGATGACCCTGAGCGCTGGATTGACCACAACTTCCCGCTGCGTCGCCTCGAACGGCTGGTGCGCGAGCGACTGGCCGAGGAGCCGGAGAATCGCGCGCTGGCGCATCACGCCCACTGCGCGCTGGACTATCGCTGCCCGACCGCCAGCAATCTCTTCTTCCGCCGCTGGGAGGGCGCGATTGCCGTCTCGCCGGGCTGCAACGCGCGCTGCATCGGCTGCATCTCCAAGCAGGATGAGGAGAACCTCGTCTCGCCGCAAGATCGCCTGCTCTTCATCCCGGCAGTTGAGGAGGTCGTCGCGCTCGGCGTGGCGCACCTGGAGCAGGCGGAGGACGCCATCTACAGCTTTGGCCAGGGCTGCGAGGGCGAGCCGCTCTTGCAGGCGCGTCTGATCGAGCAGGCGGTGCGCGGCATTCGCGCGCGCACCGCGCGTGGTGTCCTCAACATCAACACCAATGGCAGCAATCCCCGCGCGCTTCAGCGCATCTACGACGCCGGGCTGGATTGCATCCGTGTCAGCACGATCTCGGCGCGCAAAGAAACCTACGACGCCTACTATCGTCCGCTCGGCTATACCTTCGAGCATGTCAAGGAGTCGCTGCGGCGTGCGCGTGACGCGGGCGTCTATAGCAGCATCAATCTGCTCTGTTTCCCCGACATCATCGACGCCGAGGATGAGGTGGCGGCGCTGGTGGCGTTCCTGCGCGAGACCGGGACGCGGCTCGTCCAGCTCCGCAACCTGAATATTGACCCAGAAGTGCTGCTGCCACGCCTGCCGCGCCCCAATGGCCGCCCGCTGGGCATGGCGGCGCTGATCGAGACGCTGCGCCGCGAGGTTCCCGAGGTGGAGATTGGCAACTTCACGAGACCGACGCAGCGGGACGTAGCGCGGTTGGCCGTCGCAGCAGACGCCGCGCCGCCAGCAACACTGGATCAATCCGTAGCTCGGTGAGGCAGGGGCGTGGTGGGCAGCCTTGCGGCGTGCCGAGCGCATGCCCGCGATAGATGCACGGACTGCACGGCAGATCGTCGCGCCGTACGACGATGGCGCGCTCCGGCGCGTGCGGCAGATATGGCCCCCACGCCTGCGCATTCGATGGCCCGAAGATGGCGACAATCGGCGTC
>JAICSR010000039.1 GCA_025936795.1 Ktedonobacterales bacterium
ATGGTGCGCAATGCGAGCTTCAACATCGGTCTCGATCTCCTCTTCGTTCGTGCGCGACGCGCCGTATGGGTGGGTTCCCGGCGGCGCGCCCGCGCGTTGGCGGAACTAGGGCGCCCAACTGGGCGCCCGCGAAGGTTGTAGAGCTGGATGGGCGCTCACGCAAGCGGCAGATCATTGCTACTTGTTGCGAATGGCGTGATTGAGCGAACTCAGGCCGAGCACAGCATGCACGAGCGAGGGTAGCACAGTCAAGCTCAGCCCAAAGAACGTCGTCGCGCTGATGAAGCTGCTGGCCGACGCTGGCGCCCCGCTGAGCAGGTTCAGGTGGAAGCCCGCCGCGATGCCGATCAGGCCGGCGAGCGTGAAGATGATGCCGATGATCAGGTCATACCAGCGCGAGAAGTTCCCATCCGCTAGCCACTTGGCGCCAAAGAGCAGTCCGAGCAGGCCGGTGACGAGCAGCCAGGTTGACTCCGAGTCAATCGAACCGTGGTGATTGAGGTAGTAGATGACGCCGGAGATCAGGCCGAAGAAGATGAACCAGAGAAAATAGTGCGTGTCACGGTGCTTCACAGGTGAACTCTCCCTTTCCTCAATGATGGCGCCGCGCAAAGGCGCGGTCGCAGGCTCGACAGTAGTATATCCGAAGCGAGCCGCTGGCGTCTCTCAGCGTTTTGGCCGCTCGGCGCCATTCCGTTGACAGGTGTGAAACGCGCGGGCCTGACGCGACGCTCACGAGCCGTCAGACTGCTGAATAATTGCCTTTTGACATGCGCGACAGCGCGTCGTCTGAAGCAGTGAAACGCCTCTAGCGTCTAGATTTTTGGCCCATCGCTTCATCTATTCAGTGGAAATAGTGTGAACTGAGCGACATTTTGGCTCCATAACGAAAGAAACCCATCCACGTTTTCATCTGCGTATGCTATCGTGTAAAACAGCGCGCATGAGGGCGTCGGGAGCGGACATTGGGAGAGAAGGGACGCGTGTCCTGTGGGCGCCGCTAGCGGTTGCAACCGCCGGTCACTGTCGTCTGCCTCTGCTCGTCGCGCTCACCCATGCGCTGACTGCGCACACGGTCGCCTGACTGATGCGAGAGGGGGCCTCAGGGGTGGGAACAGGCCAAGCGCGCATTCGATCCCTGGCGCCTCATCCCCTTGCTGGCGCTCCAGGCGCATCTCGCATGCGCTGGCTCTCCGCCCTGCCGCGACTTCACGATTCAGGCGCAGGACAATCCATCTCGCATCGCTGGAAGTCGTCGTCACCGGGTCTCGCGCGGTGGTAAGACAGGCGACCCAGATGCGCCGTCAGTAGATACGACGTCAGCCCCGGCGATCTTCAGTATCACCTGACCTGCGGTGATTCGCCGGGCATGGCGTAGATTGCTTGAAACCGCACACAGCGAGCGCTCATCAGCGCAGCGCCTCTGTGTAGCGACAGGTTCTGTGGCCAATACCGCGTTCAGTTGAGCGCCATTCCACCAATCAGCCGGTGTGGCGCATGTCTCTAGGGAATCAGTCGCGCTGATGCGAGCGGCAGTAAGGCGGACGACATGGGGCAGCAGCGAAATACGGGAGGGCGCCGTCGGCGAGTGAATCCGCTTGCCGACGCTCACCTGTGCGCCGACGAACGTTATTACCGCACGTTGGCCGAACCCGACATGCGTCACGGCATGACGCAGCGGATGCGCGATCTCATGGCGCAGGGTGGTCCGCTGCTCGCGGCGATCTGCGCGCTCGTCATCGTGGGCGCGCTGACGCTGGCCTCTCCGGCGCGCACGCGCTTCGCCGCGCTCCTCGCGCCGTTCCAGGCGCGCTTCGCCGTGACTATGCCAACCATCGCCTATGCGCTCGTCGTCGCCGTCCCCCTGTTTGTCATCCTGGCGATCATGAGCCTGTGGGCGCGCGCTGATCGTGCGCGCGAGCGCCAGACGCGCGCGACGCTGGCGACCAAGCTGCGTCTGGCGCAGAGCTATCGCCGCTACCTGACGGAGTTGGCCCGGCTGACGGAGCCGCTGGCATGGTCACAGCCAGCGGCGGCGGATGCACACACAGACGCCACCGCCGATGCGGAGCCTGGGCGCGCAGTGCTGGTGGCCCTTTCGGTGCGCCATGAAGCGCAGTGGGATGAAGCCGAGCTGGCGCCGCTGGGCGGCGACGAGGGCGCATACTACAGCGCCTATCCCAGCGCGGGCAGCCCCACCCGACCGCTCGGCGCCACCCGGCCCCTCACCACGCGCTATCGGTTGGCTGGCAACGTTGAGGCGATCAACGGCAGCCAGCGTCCAGCGCTGACCGTGGAGAGCGTGGGGCAGGCGCTGGCGAGCGCGACGAGCGGCGCGATCATCCTCTGTGGCAATGAGGGCGCTGGCAAAACGACCATGATGCGCTATGTCGCGCACGCCCAGGCGCTCGCGCAACTTCGCCGCACACGACCCGGTGGCCGTCTGCCGCTCTATGCCGATCTCGGCTGGCTCGATGAGGGCTGGCCCCTCTCTGGCGACGCAGCTGGCCCACTCGCTGACCCAGCCGCAGTGGAGGCGGCGCTGGCGAAGCTGGTGGAGCGCATCGGCGGCATACCGTCGGCGGATGCGCGCGATCTGGCGCATGTGTTGGTGACTGAGCCTGCGCTGCTGCTGCTGGATGAACTTGATACGCTGCCCAGCGAGCGCCGCGAGCGCGTCGCCGCCTCGCTGGCGGCGTTCCTGGGCGAGCGCACTCGGCTGGAGACGGCGCGCGGGGCAGCGAGCGGTGACGCATGGAGCGCGCAGGTAGTGCTCGGTTCACGCGCCTACGAAGCGCCGCTGAGCGATGGCGCGGCCAGCGCGCGCTTTCAGCGCTGGCGCCTGGAGCCGCTGGCGTATCCGATGGGGCGCCTCGCGCTGCTACGCGGCGCGCTCGACCGGCGACCGGCTGGAGCCGCGCTCCAGGCGGAGAGCGACGCCGCCAGCGACACGTCTCGCGATGACGACGCAGCCGCGCGTCTGCTCCGCGCGCTCGCGACGCCGCAGACCGAGCGCTGGCTGATGCAGCCGCTCGCGCTGACACTGGCCGCCCTGGCTGCTGCGGGCCACATCAGCGCGACGAGCGATATGGACGCGCCTGACGCCGCGCCGGCACGTTCGCGCACAGACCTCTGCCGTGCGGCGACCGCGAAGCTGCTACGCGAGCATCTGCCTGAGTGGGATGTGAGCGAACGGCGTGCGCTGACTCGCATGGCGGAGGAGCTGGCGCTCTGGCTGCAGATTGCGGGTCGCCGCGCCTTCATCCCAGGGTCGCCTGAGCTAGACCAATGGCTGCGGCAGCTGCCTGAGACGGCGCTCGTGCTGGCGCGCACAGGTGGCGACTCGCCGTCGCAGACACTGGCGACGCTGAGCGGCCTCTGCGAGCGTGGCCTTGGTGGGCGCGCGGGCTTTAGCCTCGTCACGCTGCATGCGTTTCTCGCGGGCTGCGCTCTGGCGCGCCGGGTGGCGGGCGAGTTATCGTCGCCGCACACGCTGGCGGCGCTCACGCCCGATGCGCTCATGCCCGATGCGGGCGCCTCTGGCGCACGTCTGCCGAAGCCACTCACCCCAGACGCCCCCACGCCGGAGGTCGCCCTATCCGCCGATGTCCTGGTGTCCAGCGCTGCGCTGGCGAGCGACGACCCGCAGACGGCGCTAGGGTTGGCCTGGACCAATCGCACCTCCGCGCGCTGGGGAGACACGCTGCTCTTCATGTGCGGGGCGCTCTGTGGCGCTGCGGACGCTTCCGCTGGCGCCAGCGACACGAGCGACACGACTGGCGCAGACGACATCCAGCGCCGTGACATCGCGCTGGCCTGGTTGCGCGCCCTGCTCGATCAGCGCGATCTGCCGGAGTCGCTGGAGGCGTTGGAGCCGCTGGGACTGCTGCTGGCCGCCGCCTCGTTGCCGGAACTGCGCGGCGACCCCTCAGGAACCCTGGTCGCGGCGCCAATCGCCACCCGGCTCTATGAATCGCTGCGCCAGAGCGAGGGGGCATTGTCACACACGGCCCTGACCCAGCGCTATCAGGCGTGCGTCGCGGTCATGGCTGACCCAGCAGGACGAGAGACGCTGCTCGACCTGCTGACCGCGCAGTTGCTCAGCGAGCATGAGCGCTCAGTCCGGCAGGCGGCGCAGACGCTCGGCGCGATTGGGCAGGCGGGCGCGCAGGTCGCGCCGCTGCTGATTGACCTGCTGCGGTCCACCACCGAGGGTCAGCGCGCGGCGGTGGCGATGGCCCTCGGCGCGCTGGGTCCCGCCGCTGGCGCCGAGGCTGTTCCGGCGCTCGTTGACGCGCTCAGCGACCAATCGCGCGTGGCGCATGTGGCTGTGGTGGAGGCGCTCGGCGCGCTTGTATCGGAGCCAGATGAGGCGCTGATCCACAGGCTGCTGACACTGCTCACCGACCGCAGCAGCGAACTGCGGGCAGCCGCAGCGCTGGCGCTAGGAACGATGGGCGCCAGCGGCGTCCAGGTCGCCGAGGCGCTACGCCAGGCGCTGCGCGATCGGGTGGCGACTGTGCAGGAATCGGCGGTGTACGCCCTGGGCAAGGTTGACACCTCAGGCAGCCAGATTCCCATCCTGATCCAGGCGTTGACCACGACAAGCTGGAATGATCGTGCAGCGCAGGCGCTGGGCGCATTGGGCGCCGCAGCCACGCCCGCGCTGCCCGCGCTGCTGGAACTTGCGCGCGGCGAGAAGATGAGCGCGCGCGAAGCGGCGATACGCGCGCTGGCGCAGATCGGGCCAATCCGCGCCGAGGTGGTGGCGGCGCTGGTCGAGCGACTCGGCGATGAGGCGCCGGAGTGTCGCCGGGCCGCCGCCGACGCGCTTGCTCAGATGGATAGCGCCGCTGAAGGTATCGTCACGCGCGCATGGCCAGCCCTGATGACGGCGCTGCGCGATTCCAGGGAGAGCGTGCGCTGGTCAGCCGGGCGCGCGTTGGATGCGCTGGGCGCGATGGGTGATGACGCCAGCCTGGCCGCAGTGGTTGCCCTGCTGGACGATGAGCGTGGCTACGTGCGCGCCAGCGCTGCGCGCACACTGGAGACGCTTGCAGGCGCCCATGCGCGCGCGCTGCCCGCGCATGTCGCCCGGCTGGCCATCGTGCGCGAGGAGACCTGCCTCGTGGCGTTGGGCGAGCTAGGCGCGCTGGGCGCCCGCGCAGTGGCGGCGCTGCCCGCGCTGGCCCGCTTAGCCGCCGACCCGCGCTGGGAGATTCGCCGCGCGGCGCTACGCGCGCTACGCCAGATTGCGCCAGCGCACGACACGACTATCAAGCGTAGCATCGCCTGCGTGAACGACGCTGAGCCACTGGTCCGCCTGGAGGCGCTCACTGCGCTGGGCGCGCACAATCCCCGCCATGATCGCCGGGCGCTCGAAGCGCTTCAGCGGCGGCTGCGCCAGGACACGGAAGGCTTCGCGCGGGCGGAGGCGGCGCGCGCGCTCGGACGGATGGGGCCGCGCGCTGGCCGCGCGCTCCCGCTGCTGGCGCAGGCGCTGACTGACAAAGATGGCGAGACGCGGCGCGCGGCGGCGCTGGCGATGGGCGCGCTGCAACCCGATTTGGCCAGGGTCATTCCGCTGTTGATTGACATGCTCTCCGAGGCAGAGCCAGGCCCACGCAGCGCCACGGCGCTGGCGATGGGCGCGCTAGGCCCGCGCGCGGCGCCGTCGCTGACGAAGGAGCTGCTGATTCTCCTGAAAGACGAGTTCGCTGTGACGCGCGCGGCGGCGGCGGAGGCGCTCGGCCACTATGGCGCGGAGACGCCAGCGCCTGCGCCACAGGCAGTGCTGCAACGCCTGAACGATCCGGATGGCGAGGTGCGCGCGGCGGCGGCGGAGGCGCTCGGCCAGATCGGCGAGCGCCCGGATGGCGCTGCATACGACGCGCCCGGCTTGCGCGAGGCGCTGCTCATGCGGGCGGATGACCAGCGCTATGTCGTTCGGCGGGCGGCGGTGGCGGCGCTGACGGCGCTGGGGCCAGCCGCAGTCGCTGGCGCGCTCGACCCATTGCTTGCCCTGCTGACCGACGCCAACCCTGCCACGCGCGCGATGACGCTGACGGCGCTGGCTACCCTCGACAATGCTGGGCGCGCAGCGGCATTGCCCACGCTGGCGGCCTGGCTCGGCGCTGAGAACGCCGATCAGCGGGCGTCAGCGGCGCGCGCATTGGCGGTGATCCACCCGACACTCGACGCCGCCGACCGCGATGCGCTCAGCCTGCTACTCACCGACGCCGACGAGGCGGTACGGGCTGCGGCGGCGCAAGCGGTTGGCGCCCTCAGCGCGACCTCCTATTCAGAAGGGCCACCCACTGAGTTGGGCAGCCTGCTGGCCGATTCCACCTGGCAGGCGCGCGCCGCCGCCGCCGAGGCGCTGGGGCGTTTTGGCGCGCAGGTCAGCGCCGCCGACCGACGCGCATTGCAGGCGACGCTCGCCGACCGCGACGAGACGACGCGCCACGCAGCGACCCTCGCGCTTGCGCAGATCGCCCCCAATGGCGTGAAGGCGCGCGTGGCGGAGTTGCTGACGATAGCCAGGACGCGCCGCCCAACCGGTCCACTCGCCGCGCTCGCCTACCGCTCGGAGGCCGAGGTCTATGCTGCGATGGCGCGCCCGACCTGGACGGTGGTCGAGCGGGTGACACGCTGGCTGGGCGAGGGAACCTCCTGGGCGACCCAGTACGAGGCGCTTGCGCTGCTCGGACGCTGGCGCTATGCGCCAATGGCGGCGCGCCAGCAGATGCTCGGCCTGCGTGAGCGCGCCAGCTATCCCGTCGTTCAGCGGGCCGCGCAGGTGGCGCTCCAGGCGATATTGACCGAGGCGGCTGACCTCGACCAACCGATAAGCGCTTCCCTCGCCAACACTTGGCCAATGGTTGCGCCACTCCCCGTATCGCTCCCGGCGCCGCTCCCCGACGGTCAGCCAGAGACTGTTCGCGCCAGGGTTACGACGCCGCTGGAGCCAGAGCCAGACACCCTGGAGCCAGAGCCAGGCGATCTGGAGCGGGAGCCAGGCGAGGATGACGCGCCAGCGATTGCGGTCGCCGTGAGCGCAAACACGACGCGCCCGCTGCCCGCAGCCGACAGCGACGACAGCGACGACAGCGACGACGACGCTGACGATATTGGGGATTCTGGAGCTGCGCCAGAGCTGCCAGCGCAAGAAATCGCGAGTGGCGCCCTCCCAGCCGTGGCTGCTGGCGCAACCATGGCCGCTGCGCTGGGAGCGGCGAGCGCCGTCAGCGCAAGCGCGATTCAGCCGCAACCCACCACCAGCGCTGTCCATCGCAACGCGCTGGCTGGCGATCACGCCGCCGACCTCGCCGTGACCATCACCCATCTGGGGATGGCGTGGCGACGGGCAGGCGGCTGGTGGTGTTTCGCGCTGTAGCGTGCGCAGCGAGCGGAAAGCCTCTTTCCCGCCACAGCGGGGAAGGGGTTGGGGAAGGCGGCTTCAGCGCAGCGGCTTCGTATAGCGGATCTCCTGCCGCGCCTGCGCAGCCATTCCGGCCCGCTCGTAGAGGCGCCTGGCGCCAGAGGCGTTCTGCGCGTCTACGGTGAGACCACAGCGCGTGACGCCACGCTGATAGAAGACGCCGAAGCTGTGGTAGAGCATGGCGAGGCCAAGCCCGCGCTTGCGCCACGCTGGATGGACACCAACATCTTCGAGCCAGCCGATCACGCCATCGTCGTTGGTATCCGCACGGCTGATCACCGCCCCAACCAGTCCTGCGCCGTTATCAGCAAGGGTCCACAGTGATGGGTTGATGCTCTCTGGCGCGAAAATCTCCTGGCGCCATTCCTCGAACGTGAGATCGTCGTTGTCGCTCTCTGCGAAGGCGGCCCGCATCAGGTCGAAGACAGCGCGCTCATCCTTGCCTGCGACGTAGGGACGGGCGGTGACGCCAACTGGCCATGCGGGTGTGGGCGGTGGCGCCTGCATGGTGATCTCCATGCGCAGGTAGCGCTGCGCCAGCGTGAAGCCCTCGCACGCGAGCATGTCTTCCGCCGCCTGGTCGGGGCCATTCACCCAGGAGTTGAGGGCCGCCGAAACGTCTGATGACAGTGTGGCGGCGCGCTCACGCGCCAGCGATTCGGCCCAGCGCAGGAGAAACGCATCGAGGCCAAGCGACTGATAGTGCGGCGACAGACGCGGCGACGCGACGAAGTAGCCCGATGCGCCATCGGGTCGCCACAGTGTGACATAGGCGGCGATTTCCCCGGTTGGCGCGATGATGATCTGCGCATCGCGATGCACGTCAAAGCCAGGCGTCTCCCAGACCGAGACGATCCACTCGCGCGCGGCAGGCGCCTGCCAACCTGCCTTGCCAACGCGCGCCTGATCGTGCGCGACGAGCAGCGCCGCAAGCTCGTCGAGATCGTCGTGTGTTAGGGCGCGCGCATAGTATCCGCCGGGTAGCATGCGACTGATCACGAGATGCTCCTTGCTCCTCGAGACGTGAATGGTGGATTGCCGCCTACTCAGGCGCAGGCGGCGCAGGCAGCGCGACCAGGCGGGCCATCAGCTCATCGAGCATGGCGGCGGGGTCGGCGCAGAGGCCAGAGTGCGTGGGCGAAGGCTGGATGATCGTGCTGCTGGGCGCGACGAGCCAGTGGAAGCGCTCCGCCTGCGAGAGTCGCGCGATGGGGCCAGCGTCGCGGTCGCCCTCACAGACACGCCGCAGGCCATCGAGTTGCTGGCGCAGCGCCGCCATGTCGAGCTGTGGCCACAGCGCCAGCAGCCGCGCCTCGTCGGGCGCCAGCCGCATACCCAGGAACCGACGCTGGCGGCAGATCAGCACGACGCCAACATTGATGCGCTCTCCACGCTCCACCTCTGGCACAACGCGGATGATGGCATAGTCAAACGAGCTGCGCGCGGGCATGCTCCGCCTCCTCGACGAACACGTTCGACGCATCGCGCCGGGTCAGCAGATATTCCACATAGGCGGCGCGATGCTGCGCCACATCGGCGAATTGCGGCTCATCGCCTAGCCAGCCATCGGGAATCAGCGCGACGATATCCTCCAGCGCCGCGCTGGTCAGCCGGGCGCGCAGTCGCGCATCCACCGCGCTCAGGCGTGTCGCCAGTGGCAGCAGCGCATGCTCGCCAATCTGCTTGAAGGGCGCACGGGCGCGCGCCAGATAGTCGGCCCAGGTGTGATGGAAATAGAGCGCGGCGCCGTGGTCAATCAGCCAGAGCCGATGATTCCAGACGAGCATATTGGTGTTGCGCGGCGTGCGGTCAATATTCGTGACGTAGGCGTCGAACCAGACGATCGCCGAGGCGAGATCGGCGTCCACGGGAAAGGGCGCGGCGACGTTGTAGGGCAACGAGCCAGGCAGGTAGTCCAGCCCGAGATTTTGGCCGGGGCTGGCCAGCAGCAGGTTCCTGATCTCATAGTCTGGCTCATTGCGTCCCAGGGCTGGGTCTAGCTCGATGAAGACCAGCTCTGGCACGGGCAGCCCCAGCGCGCGGCCAATCTCGCCCGCCACCAGTTCGGCGATCAGCGCGCGCGGCCCTTGACCCGCGCCGCGAAACTTCAGCACATACAGCCCGTCGTCGTCCGCCTCGACCAGGCCGGGCAGCGAGCCACCTTCGCGCAACGCAGTGACATAGCGCGTGGCGAGAACTGTGCGAATCATCCTGTCTCCTGAATGAGCAAGCCGTGCTGGCCGGTCGAAACCGCGCCTGAAGGCGGCCTGCGGGCCGCCACGAGACCCGCCTGCGCGGGTCCGAATCGTGGGGCAGTAGGTCCCTTCGGGTCACGACGCCCGCCGCCACGCCAGAAGGCCCGCATCACTATAGCATGTGCGTCTGGTTAGTTGGCCGATGGCGCGGGGATGAAGGCGCTGTAGAGCGCGCGCTGTCCGCCGCTGTCGCCGGTCAGCCAGAGATACGCGCCGTACGCCTGCTCATAGGCGCTGCCGACTGGCCCGGCGCTCCAGGTGAAGCCAACCAACTGCGCATCTGGCGCAGCCGCCGCGCCTACCCGCCACTCGCCCGCCGCCGGATCCCACGCCCAGAGCCAGAGATCGCGCGTATTCACCTGCCCCGTGACCTGCGTATGCGGGTCGGTTCCCAGCGTCAGCAGCACATTCGCAGGGGCGACCCCCAGCGTCTTCGCGACGCCCATCAGATGGTCATCGGCGGTTGCGCCACTGATCGGCAGCGGCGGTAGCTCGCTCCAGACGCCCGTGCGTGTGGAGAGCGCCTGAATCGCCTCCGGCGGCGTGTCTGGAACCCACGGCGGCGCCAGCTCGCCATCGGTGTAGACCGGCGCGTAGATCGCGCCCCAGGCGCCTGCGCTCGCCACGCGCGGCTCCAGCGAGGCGGCCAGCAGCGCCGCTGGCGGATCGCTGGCGAGCGCGGCCCAGGTCGCGCCGCCATCGAGCGAGCGCACCACCTGCCGCAGGATGTTGAGGCGACCGTGGCGCGGCCAGTAATAGAGCTGCGCCAGCAACGCCCCGCCTGAGCCGTAGCCCGTCAGCGCAGGCGCGAGGTAGGCGCCGCGCGCGGGTAGCCCGCCATCGGCGCGCTGCCAGGTCTGGCCATCGTCGGGGCTACGCATCAGGCTGGTGGCTGGCTCCGGCTGGGTGGCGTCTGTCCACCAGACGAAGACCCAGCGCGCCGAGGCCCAGACATCGCTCTGGCAGGCCGTCGCGCCCGTCGCCTCAGCGGGCAGCGTCATCGGCGCCCATTGATAGCCCGCGAACGCGCTCAGATAGACGGCGATGCGCTGACAGCCAGCGCGCAGCGGATCGGGCGCTCGCGCGATCACCAGCACCCGCGCGCTGGAATCCAGTGTGGTCTTGATCTGGCACGCCTGCGCGGGCGTCTGCGTCACCACAACACGAATCCAGCTCGTACCCAATGTGTCGGTGCGCCAGAGGACGATCCCGCTGGCGTTGGCGAGGCAGGCGAAGACGGTCAATGGGTCAGCGGGATCGGTGGCGTAGCTCAGCGCGTCGGGCGCGACGCCGGGCGGTGGCGGCGCCCGCTGCCAGTCGGTCATCGCCAGGCGGGGAGCCAGTGTGCCAGAGCGCAGCGCGAAGGTCAGCCGCTGCCAGCCTGTCACCGTCAGCGCAGGGCCACCCAGCAGCGCAAAGAGCGTCGCCGCGAGGAGTGTCACGATCAGCGCGCCGCGCCCCAATCGCTGCCGCCAGCTCAGCCGACGCCCCCAGAGCGCGCGGGCAGCCTCTGCCCCCACACGCCGCGCGTCGCGCCGCTGCGACTGACGCGCATTGCCAGCGCCAGCCGCATCCTCCAGCGCT
This sequence comes from Ktedonobacterales bacterium, assembly GCA_025936795.1. Taxonomy (GTDB): domain Bacteria; phylum Chloroflexota; class Ktedonobacteria; order Ktedonobacterales; family JADMIN01; genus JAKAIY01. Next base: position 11,281 of record JAICSR010000039.1, read on the forward strand.
TCGACCACCAGGCCATCGTCGTCTGAGCCAGAGAATGGCTCACCATCGTCAGTCATACCGCCAACTCCCCGGCCTGCCCTATATGCGGCGCGCAACGCTGCGCAACGCTGCGCGCCAGGATTACCTCTGGATCGTGCCTGTACACGAGTGTATGACGCCGCTATGCCAGGGAGATTATCACGCAAGCTGCCCACAGCACAGTGGATACGTTTGCCCGCGGCTACAGCCCCTGCTTGATGAAGAAGTAGGCGGAGATGATCAGACCGACGGCGATGGCGAACCAGCGCACGTACTGCGGCGGCACGCGGTGCGAGAGCGAAGCGCCGGTATAGCCGCCGATGATGGCGCCAACCACCATCACCAGCGCCTGGGGCCAGGCAATCGCTCCTTCGATGGTGAAGGTGATGACGGCCACGCCATTGATGATGCTCGCCAGCACCACCTTCAGCGCATTCATCGCGTGGATGTTGCGCATGCCCAGCAGCGCGAAGCCCGCCAGCATCATGATGCCCATGCCGCCGCCGAAGAAGCCGCCGTAGAACGCGATGACGAACTGAATCACCCCAACAACGGCTAACGCTCGCGGCGTGGTATGGGCCACGCTCGCAGCGTCGCTCGCAGCGTCGCTCGCAGTATCATCTGGCGCGCTGGCGATGGGCGGCGCCGCCTCGGCCTGCGCCGCCGCGACGGCGGCGCGGCGGCGGCGCAGCCGCTGCGTGAGTTTGCCACCGAACGCGAAGATCAGCGTGGCGAGCAGCAGCAGCCACGGCACCAGTCGCTGGAAGAGCGCAGGCGGCGTCCGCAGCAAAATGATGGCGCCAAGCACGCCCCCGACGACGCTCACTGCCGAGAAGATGAGCAGCTCGCGCCGCTCGTGCGCCAAATCTTTGCGATAGGGGGGAATGCTAGCCATCGAGCCAGGCCAGACCGCCATCGCATTCGTCGCGTTGGCCTGGATGGCGGGTACGCCCGTGAAGAGCAGCATCGGGAAGGAGATGAAGCTGCCGCCGCCCGCGACCGAGTTGAGCGCGCCAGCGAAAATGGCCGCAATGAACAGCGCGACCGCTTGCACGAAGGTCATCTGGTCGTCTCCTGCGTGCAAGCGACAAGCGCCGCATGCTCCCTCATTCTTGCGTATATGGTAGCGCTGACGGGCGTGGCCGTGCAATGCATGCGAGCGCGGCTATGCCGAGGGGCCACGGCGCTCGTGCGAACGTCGTGGCCCCTCTAGCGTGGGACGGCAGGGATGGTTCGGCGGCTCAGGACGCCTCTGGCAGCGCGCCGCTGGAGAACTGTGGTATCCACCCTTCCACGCCGTCCACATACCAGCTATTCTGGATGCCGTACTGGTCGGTGTAGCCCGCGCCCTCGTTGTAGGCGCTCAGCGTCATGTCGAGCAGCGTGTTGTCGCCGGTGCTTGCGCTGTAGGGGCAGCTCCACACGTCGCTGGCCGACGCAGGCAGCGCGGCATATTCGGGATCGTTAGGGTCGTTGTAGACGGCGGCGCAGAAGCTGTTGGCGTTGGTCGTGGCGTCCGCCAGCAGCGTATCAGGATACTGCAAGCCCGCCTGCTGGTAATACCAGGCGATGGTATAGGGGCCAGGACTGGTGAGCGAGGCGCCGCCATTGTCGCCCCAGTAGCTATAGAAGCAACTCAGCCACTTCAGATACTTCGCGCCGAGGTCCGCATTGCCCTCCGCCGTGTAGGGGTCGTCGGTCGTCACGCTCAGCCCGCAGACCGGCTCATCCACACTATTGAGCCAGGGATAGGTGTAGTATTGAATCTGCATCAGGCCGATGCCGCCATCGCAGGAGAGCACATCGGCGTGCCAGCGGCTCTCTTGCCACGCGACCGCCATCACCAGATTGACTGGCAGGCCATATTTGGTCGCGGCGGTGGTCAGCGTCTGCGCGAGGCTGTCCTGGCTTGGATTATTGCCCAGGTAGACCGGGCAGGCCTGGCAGGTCGGTGTCGCCTCAGGCTGGCCAATGCCCACCGTCGCGGTCGCGGCCTCGGTCGGCTCAGGCGTGGCTGTATCGGTTGGCATTGGGGTTGCTGTCGAGCCTGCCTGGTCAGTTCCAGTGGGTGTGGGGAACGTGGCGGCGGTCGCCGAGGCCGCAGGCGGCGTGGCCACCGTGCAGGCGTTCTGCATGCGCGCCTTGCCCAGCGTGGCGAAGAGCGCCGTAGTGGGCACATCAGGGGTGCGTGGCAGCTTGATGGCGGCTGCGGGAGCGGTTGGCAGAATCAGCGTGTAGTCCTGATTGTTCGTCGTCGCAGCGGCGGTCGCGGTGGCGCTGCTGGCGGTAGCGCCTGGGTTAGCTGAGCCGAGCAAGACGCGCAGATTCGGCGCGACCACTGCCAGCAGGCAGACTGCCGTCACCGCGAAGAGCGCGACCGCGCAACCCGCCGGAACAAGGCGCGGGCGCGCATCCGCGAACCACTGCCCAAATGTTCTGCGCTCACGCATGGGCGTTGCTCCTCTTCTGAGTGATGAGTGAGCGGCGCCGCGTGCATCGGGCGCCGCCTGTTTGACACTCATCATATCATACGAGCAGCGTCATTCCAGGGTTAATGCCCGCTTCTCTTGCTGTGACGCAGATCACGCGCGGAGGGATCGCGGCCTTGAAAGGCCGGCGCACGGCGATAGGGGGCATAAATATCCCATTGCCTCCGTCTCACTCCGCAGGCAGTCGCGCATCCCCGGCCTTCAGGCCGCCGTCTGCGTGCTCCGGCCTTTCAAGGCCGAGAGCGCCCTACGATGGCAGCGCCCCGCTGGAGAACTGCGGGATATAGCCTTCAACGCCGTTGATATACCAGGTGTTGTTGATGCCATACCTGGCAATATTGCCCGCGCCCTCGTTGTAGGCGCTGATGGTGATGTCGAGCAGCGTGGTATCGCCCGCCGTCGCGCTGTAGGGGCAGCTCCACGGGTCGCTGGTGGAGGAGGGCAGCGCCGGATAGTAGGCGTTTGTGTTGAAGACGGAGGCGCAGAGGCTATTCGGGTCGGAGGAATCAGGGTAGGACAAATTCGCCTGCTGGTAATACCAGTCCACGGTATACGCGCCGGGATTACTCAGCGACTGGCCGCCGTTGTTGCCCCAATAGCTGTAATAGCAGCTCAGCCACTTCAGCAACTTTGCGCCAAGGTTGGCATTCCCTTGCAGCGTGTACGGATCGTAGCTGGTTGCGCCAAGTTTGCACGCCGAGACAACCTGCTGATTCAGCCAGGGATAGGTGTAATACTGAATCTGCATCAGGCCGATGCCGCCATCGCAGCTATAGACATCCTCGTGCCAGTGGCTCTCCTGCCAGGCGACCGCTTTGAGCAGGTTGACGGGCAGATTGTACTTCGTGGCGGCATTGGCAAGCGCGGTAGCGATGTCGCTCTGGCTGGAGTTGTAGCCCGATGTGAAGGGACACGAGACGCAGGATTGCGGCATGGCGAGGCCCGCATGCCCCAGCGCTGAGGATGTCCCTGTCGCCGATCCCGTTGGCGTCGCGGTGGCTGACGCAGGCGTATCGGTCGCCGTCGGCGCGGCGGTCGTCGCCGTTGGCGTTGGCGCGCCGCAGAAGTCTGAGAAGATGCTGTCATCGGTGACGGGGCCGCCTGTATAGCCAGACGCCACGGGTGTCGGCGGCGCGGGCGGTGGTGGGGGTGGGGCAGGTGGTGGCGGCGGTGTCTTTGGCACAGGCTTGGGCTTGGGAGTGGCCGTCGGAGAGGGCGTCGCCACCGCCGTCGCAGTGGCCGTCTCGGTCGCGGTGGCCTGCACGCGCGCCACGACCAACTGCTTCGGGGTCGCAGCTGGCGCCATCGAGGCCAGCACGACGCCGAAGATAATCAGCAGCAGCCCCAGCGCGGCGCCGCCCGCGAAGAATCGCTGCCGCCACACCGAGCCATTCGTCGCGCGCTGCCAGAGCGCGCGTAGGCTCTGCCAGAGCATCCTGAGCGCATTCAGCATCGTCCGCTTGCCATCCTTCTAGCTGCACGTACTCCCTTCACCTTTTGCCAACGCGCTAGCTTGGCGGTTGTAACGATGTTGGCCCATTGCGGGGACGACGCTAGCGCACAGTATGTTTGACGCCGGTCTACCCTGGTTGCCGCATCATGTTATAATCTCGTCATACTCCAGGACATGACTTCCATCGCTGCATCGCCGGACACGCGCTCCCGTTCGCTGAGGATGGCGCGCCGTGGCCGCGATGATACGCGGTGATACGCGGTATCAGATTCTGGCTTCAGGAGTGAACACAGCATGGTGGTGAACTCTACAACAGGGCAAGCGGCGCAGGCGGTGGCTTCGGACGCCGCTGGCTCGGTCGGCTCGGTCAATCTCGATCTGTTGCGGCGACTGAGTGAGACGCCCGGCGTCTCTGGCCGCGAAGAACTGGTGCGCGCCATCGTCATCGAGCAGTTGCAGCCGCTGGTGGATGAGCTTTCGGTGGATGCGCTGGGCAACGTGATCGCCATCAAACGCGGCTCCAGCGACCGCAAGGTCATGCTGGCGGCGCATATGGACGAGATCGGCTTCATGGCGCGCTATGTGGATGAGCGTGGCTTCGTGCGCATTCAGCCACTCGGCGGCTTCGACCCGCGCACACTGATCGCCCAGCGTGTGATCGTGCATACACGCGGCGGTGAGCATCTGCGCGGCGTGCTGACTCCTGCGACCAAGCCAATTCACCTGCTGGGCGATGAGCGCCCCGGCGCGCCCAAGCTGGAGGAGTTCTACGTTGATCTGGGGCTGCCAGGGGAGCGTGTGAAGGCGCTGGTGAGCCTGGGCGACTCGATCACGATGGATCGCACCTTCGAGCGTGTCGGCGAGAACGTCATCGGCAAGGCGATGGACGACCGCACGGGCGTCTTCACGATGATCGAGGCGCTGCGCCAGCTTGGCCCGCACACCGCCACTGTCATCGCGGTGGCCACCGTGCAGGAGGAGGTTGGCCTGCGCGGCGCGACGACCTCGGCCTTCGCCGTCGAACCAGATGTCGCCATTGCGATTGATACTACCCTGGCGGTGGATACCCCAGGCATGCCAGAGACCGACGCCGTCACGCGGCTGGGCGAAGGCGTGGCGATCAAGGTCTTTGATTCCAGCTTCATCCCCAACTTCAAGCTGGTCGAGCATCTGCGCAACGTCGCCGAGCGCCACGAGATTCGCCATCAGATGGAGGTGCTGCCGCGTGGTGGCACCGACGCAGGCGCGATGCAGCGGGCCAGGGGCGGCGCGGCGGCCATCACCGTCTCGATCCCCTCGCGCTACGTGCATACCGTCAACGAGATGATTAGTATCGCCGACCTGGATGCGGCGGCGAAGCTGCTGGCGCGCTACCTCGAAGACGCGCACAGCGGCGACTATTCGCTCTAAGGGGCAGTGGCGCTTCTCTCCCGCCGGGAGAGGGGCCGGGGGCGTCGCTCGCAGCAGCCCCCGCTGACCCCCGTGGAATACCGCGCCCCCAGCCTCATGCTCGCCGAGAGCGGAGACTGGGGGCGTTTTCCTGCCCCTGAGGGCTCCTGGAGGCTTCCGGGCGCCGGAACCTCACCCCCTGGCCCCCTCTCCCGCAAGGAGAGGGGGAACTCCTGCTCCCCTCTCCCCGTGGGAGAGGGGCTGGGGGTGAGGTCCGGCGGCACGTTCGCTAACTCTCGCTGCGTGAGCGCGACTGAAGGAACCAGCGGCGTTCGCGGCGATACTGGCGCGTGGCGCGGTCGCCCTTCTGCATGGCCGAGAGCGCGGCTATCAGCCAGCTCACCAGCATCAG
>JAICSR010000409.1 GCA_025936795.1 Ktedonobacterales bacterium
CGTCTCCTGGCCGATTGGCCACTGCCTCGGCGGCGGTGGTCTGCTCGACCCGCCCACACTGAGCAAAATTGACCTGATTCAGGCGCTGATCTATCTGCCACTGGGCTTCATCACCCTGGCGCTGACGGCGACCGCCAACGCCTTCGCCGCTGCCAGCAGCACACCCAATCCCAGCGGGGAGCCAGCGTCCACGACGGCGCCGGGAACCGCCGTGGCGACCAACATGGCGACCGCTGCGCAGTCACGCGCGGTCAGCGCAGAGGTCGTGCAGGGAAGCGAGCAGGTCGGGAAGGGCCGTCAGTCGGCGACGGTCTCCGTCACCGATACGATCATTGATGCGCTGCGGGGCGCGCTCAACCGACGCATTCGCTTCGCGATGGACAATCTGCTGCTGGCGCTGCGCAATGTCGTCTGGCCGCTGCTGATCTTGGTAGGGATGATCGCGCTGGGACAGGCGGCCCAGAACATCGCGTTCTACCTGCACTTGCAGAGCGATCAGCGCACCTGCGCGCAGACAGCCAACGGCTTCCCCAACCTCGCCACCTGCCAGCTCTCGGCGCTGCAGGTCGCAGAGCAACTGCAATACCTCGACCTGGTGGTTGCGGTGGGGCTGGTGGTCGCAGCGGCGGTGGCGCTGACGCTGGCGCTGATGATGCTGGTCTTCGAGCTGCGCGTGGCGGATAACATCTTCCGCTTCCTGGGGCTGGTGGGCTACATCGGCGCGCTGACGCTGTGGATCTTCTCGCTGGCGCTCACGTTCTCCAACAGCCTGTTCAACATGGTTGGGCTGACCCAGCGCCAACCCTTCCCGCTGTTTGGCGTCAGTACGACCGCATCGCTGCTGGTCTTCCTCATCGCGTGCGTCGTGCTGCTGCTCGGCAAGTCGCGCCGCGCGCGCCGTCTGAGCCGCGTGCGGGCGCCCGTGGGCATCGGCGCGGCCAGAGGATAGCAGACCCCGCGCGGAGAGCAACCGGGGAGCAGTGCGGAGTCTCCCGGCGCGCGTGCTACCGTGCGAACGCCGCCGTATCGCGTGTCGGGGAAGCAATGGCGCTCCCCCGGCGCACGAGCGGCGGCTTTGTCTTGCCTGCGCGTTTGCCGCCGCGTGTATAGTCTGACGTGACACGACGCGCGGAGGAGCCTGGCGGTTGAAACCGTGCCTCAAGGCGGCTGCGGACGCCACGGGACCTGCCTCCGCAGGTCCAAAGATAGGCGCGCTGCGTGTGGACCCGCCCTGGGGGGTTTTGTGGGCCGATCGGCCCTTCAGGCGCGGTTTCAACCGCCAGCCGCTCTGTGCGCCAGACCCCGATAGGAGGCGAGATGAGCATGCGCGAGGGCAGCGCTGAGGTTGTCATCGCCTGCCCGGTGGATGCGGCGTTCGCCTGGCTGGCCGATCCGCGCAATGCGGGCGCGTGGTTCGCCAGCGTCGCGCTGCCAGAGCCGCCCGCGCGACCACTGCGCGCGGGCGCGACATGGCGCTTTAGCATGACACGCCAGCATGGGCGCAGCATCCCAATGCGACTGGTGGAGTATCAGCCGCCGCACGCGTTCACCTGGGAGACCACCTACCCTGGCTGGCGCGATAACCTCCAGTGGACGCTCGCGCTTGCCCCTGCGTCAGACGCCGAGAGCGCCAACGCCGACGCGAGCCGCCTGCGCATGACCATTCGCCAGCGACCGGGGCCGCTGGGCTGGCCAGCGCTGCTACTCGCCGCGCTCGTCGCCCGCCTCAGCGTGACGGAGGGGGCCAGCATGGCGGCGCGCGCCGAGCGGGCAGCCCAGCGCGCAGGCGAGGCGCTCGAAGCGGCTGAAACGCTCGCCTATGGCCCCGAACGTCGCCCGCCGCGTAGTCGTCCACGCAACCCACGCGGCGGCAAGGGCAGCCGAGGCGGCAAGCGGCGCTGAGGGTACGCAGCTTGTACGGAATCCGGCGTGATCGTTGGCGTGGCGCCAGACCTCACCCCCAGCCCCTCTCCCACCGGGCGAGGGGAGAACGGAACGCCCCTCTCCCGCCGTAGCGGGGGAGGGGTTGGGGCGAGGGCAGCAGAAAAGTGCTCAGCGCAGTTGTGCGCGCCCACCTGGCGCATCGTTCATGCCCGACGCCGAGATCAGCATCGCCACACCAAGGATGAAGAAGATGGCGCTGAACAGACCCAGCGCGATGGCTCCAATGATATTGCCCGTGCCTGGGCCAGAGGGCTGCTGGGGGCCTGTGCCAACCGTGACTGTTGGCGCTGGCGAGGGCGAGGGTGAGGGCGACGGTGTGGGCGTCGGCGCCACCGCGACCTTCGCCGACTGGCTGCCCACCAGCGTCGGCAGCGCCGAGTCAGTGCCATCTTGCGAGGTGGCGCTGATGTAGAATTGCCCCGTCTGGCCAGTGGGCAACTGCGCAATCACATCGAATGCGCCTGAGTGGCTGCTGACGTTATTCCCTTTCACGATCTGGAGCGCTGGAGCGCTGGCGGCAGTGCCTGACGTCAATTGCGTTGGCGTGACGAGAATCTGAATCGTCGTGCCGCCTGGCGTGAAGTTCTGCCCTTTGACCTCGATGAAGCCGCCTGCGTAGTACGTACCGTCGGGCGGGTTGGGTGGCGTCACGGTTGGCGTGCCAGCCCCCGGCGTCGCCGCATTCGGATCACTCACCTCGGTCACCGAGATAGCAGGCGCGCCAGCGGAATCTACCTGAAAGAGCGACTGCGAGGAGCCACTGGAGCTGGCCGTCATGTCCTGGGCGCAGACAAAGTAGCGGTCGCCGACATTGTTGGCGAGTTGCGGCCACGCAAACGCGACGCTGAAGGAACCATCGTTCTGCGTTGTCACGCTGAGGTTGATTGGCTGGAAGCCCGTGTCGCAGCCAGCAGTACGCAGCGCGATGCCAATCAGCAGCGTATCGCCTGCGGTCGCATTGCCCTGCACCTGAAGATTTGCGCCCACTGGTCCCTCGGCGATGCCGTTATTGGGCGATGGTTGGGTGATGTCAAGTGAGACGGCGTTTGGATCGCCCATCGTCGCAGGGGCAGCCTGCGCGCTCGGCGCCAGCGCGCCCAGAGCAAGCGCCAGGGCAAGCCCAGTTGCCAGCGCCAGACCTGAGAGCGCCCGTCTGCATCTCGTGCTCCCAGCGAGCCGAACGGTCATATCGCCTCCCCGTGAAGATGGCTGCGGCCCTCACCAGGCGCCACGCGCCGGGCGATGCGCCAGCGAAAAGCCAGCGTCGAATGATAATGCCGAATGATGACAGCGCAGCGCCGCGACCGACACTCCGCCTGCTGTGCGCTCGCCTGCTGTGCGCTCGCCTGCTGCGCAAGGATGAACATGCAGGGAGGCGAGCGCGCCAGAGCCAGTATAGCACGGCGCATCGTCCACGCAAGCGGCGGGTAGCGCAAGTTGGCGCCAAGCAGCGCCAGGCAGCGCCAGGCTACCAGCGCCGGGCTATACGTCGCGGCAGATGGCATGATACAGTTTGTTCCGGCAGTGTTCACTTGAGAGCCCGAGAATGCACGGGCGCGCGGGCGCTGCGCCACGGGGACGCCAAATGCCACACACGCCTGATGAGGCGCCAGCCGCGCCGGACACATCCGACGCTCCGCCCGAGGCCAAACCCGATGCGAA